>NZ_JBAVFI010000664.1:0-15203 GCF_049588175.1 Mesobacillus sp. | reverse complement strand
TTCCGAAGGTCAGGATGGCTGCATCCTCACCCTCACGAAGAACTTCCCATGTTCCGATTGGAATTACCTTTAATTCATCATCCATAGGAACTCCCAATCCATTGCCGCGCGGATATCTCATTGCGATTGGACCATCATCATATTTCATAGCGGTATATACCATATGTTGTCCTTCATTTTCATCCTTAGGCATCATTAACACCATATTAGGAAGATGTCTTAAGAACGCAATATCAAACACTCCCTGATGTGTCTCTCCATCAGCCCCTACAAGGCCTGCGCGGTCAATCCCGATAAAGACATTCAGGTTCTGTCGGCAAATATCGTGGACGACCTGGTCATAGGCACGCTGCAGGAATGTCGAATAAATAGCAAGGAAAGGTTTCATATTTTGCGTTGCAAGCCCGGCAGCAAATGTTGTGGCATGCTGTTCTGCGATTCCAACATCAATCATCCTGTCAGGAAACTCGCTTGCGAAGCCCTCTAGTTTCGAACCTACTGGCATGGCAGGAGTGACAGCAACAACCCGGTCATCCGTTCTTGCAATTTTCCTCACAGTCTCACTGACAAGCTTGCTCCATGCAGGCGGAGCGTAATCTGGCTTCACAAAGTCACCAGTTTCCATTTTGTAAGGTCCTGTTCCGTGCCAAGTGCCAATTTTATCATTTTCAGCAGGGTTATAGCCCTTCCCTTTTTTCGTGATCACATGAAGCAATACCGGCCCATCCTGTTTTTTTGCATAAGCCAGGTTTTCAAATAAATCTTCATAATTATGACCATCTACCGGACCAAGGTAGGTAAATCCTAATTCTTCAAAAAAGATTCCCGATACAAATAAATACTTTAGGCTGTCTTTTATTCTCTCTGCTGTTGCCGCCAGTTGTCCTCCAATTGCCGGCACTTTCTTTAAAAGCAACTCAAGCTCATCTTTTACCCAATGATATTTACCTGCAGTCCTCAAACGGCCAAGGACACTGTGTAAAGCGCCGACATTGGGAGCAATCGACATTTCGTTATCATTCAGGATGACGATCAGTTTCTTTTTTTCATGGCCGATATGGTTGAGGGCTTCAAGAGCCATGCCTCCTGTGAGGGCACCATCCCCAATAATCGGTACGATGTGGGAATTTTCGCCTTTCAAATCTCTGGCAATCGCCATTCCCATTGCTGCAGAAAGGGATGTAGAACTATGGCCAGTTTCCCAAACATCATGCTCGCTTTCAATCATCTTCGGAAAACCGCATAAGCCCTTATATTGTCTTAGCGTATCGAATTGGCATGCCCTTCCTGTCAAAATCTTATGGACATAAGACTGATGTCCGACATCCCAAATAAATTTATCCTTAGGACTGTCAAAACACTTATGGAGGGCAATTGTCAGTTCAACTACACCAAGGTTCGGGCCAATGTGTCCCCCAGTAACCGATAGCTTTTCAATCAAAAACTGCCGAATCTCCCCGCTTAATTCTTCCAGTTCCTTATTAGAAAGACTTTTCAAGAAGGAAGGGTCTTTTATTGATAAAAGATCCATTACGGACCACTCACTTTCATTTCTGACTTAATAATCCGGATATATGATTATCTGTTTTTCCAAAAAAGTTGTTAGTAATAACATATATTAAGTAAAGAAAGGTTTTCAAGCTAAACCATAAATTTATCCTATTTTATTGAATTTATCGTTCAGTTAAGAACTCGTTTTAAGGAAAAAGTCATTTATGTAAAAAAAAACTGCTAACACTATCGTGCTAACAGCCAATTATAGCACATGGTTCACGCCTTCTCAACGACAGCCGATGCTAATAGTTACGTAACCCGATTAAATCAGCAATCTCCAAAAGTACCGCAACTTCAAGTTTTGTCGATGCTAAGGCTTCTTTTGCGCTCTGCAAATGGTTTTCGAGTGCATCTTTTGCACCAGCAAGACCGAGAAGCGCAGGATATGTGCTCTTATGGTTTTCTGTATCGCTTCCAACTGGTTTACCAATCAAATCCTCACTGCCTTCAAGATCGAGGATGTCATCCCGGATTTGGAATGCCAGGCCAATGTGATAGGCAAACTTGGACAAGATAGCCTTTTGTTCAGCAGTCGCTCCAGCAATGTCAGCACCGGCGATGATGCTATATTCCAAAAGTCTGCCAGTCTTATTGATATGGATATATTCTAATTGTTCAAGAGACAGTTCTTTGTCTTCACCTTCCATATCGGCAACCTGGCCGCCTACCATTCCGATAGCGCCCGCTGCCTTAGACAACCCTTTAATCAATGACAATTTCACTTTATCAGAGGCGTATTCATCAGGGATATCAGCGAGCATATTAAAGCTCAGTGTCAATAACGCATCACCAGCAAGAATAGCTGTTGCCTCACCAAAAACTTTATGGTTAGTCGGTTTTCCCCTTCTTAAATCATCATCATCCATGCTGGGAAGATCATCATGGATGAGTGAGTATGTATGGACCATTTCAATCGCTGCAGCTGCGTCCACTCCCAGTTCAGGATCTTTGCCAAAAGCGTCAATCACCGCAAAAAGCAATAGAGGACGAATTCTTTTACCGCCAGCTTCAAGTGAATATAGCATGGCTTTTGTAAGATTTTCAGGCGCTTCAAGTGTCCCTACAGCTTCCCTAAGCCGAGCTTCAACTAAAGCTTTATATTTCTTTGTGAATGATTCCAGTGAAACAGGATGCAATGCTATTCCTCCTCATTTATGGAGAAACCTTCAGTCCGTCCATCTTCTGTAATGATCTCGGCAAGCTGCGATTCTACATTCTTTAGCTTATCGTGGCAAAGCTTCGAAAGCTCCATTCCTTCTTTATAAAAAGAAATCGCTTTTTCGAGGGGAACGTCTCCCTCTTCTAACTTCTCCACGATGCTTTCCAATTGTTCCATAGCCTGTTCAAAGGTAATTTTTTTTTCATCTGTCATCATTAGCACTCTCCTCTATATCGGTTACGACACATTTAAAGCTGCCATCCGAAAGCTTTACATATATTTTCCGCTCCGGTTTTACCTGGGCGACTTTTTTAATTAGTTTACCATCCTCAGTATAGGCAAGACTGTAGCCTCTATCCATGATTTTCAGCGGACTTAAAGCTTCGAGGGTTGAAATCATCCCATTGAACTCTTTTCTCTTTTCAGAAACAACCGCAGCCATCGCTCTGTTCAATGCCCTTGTTACCCTCTGATGTTTTTCAGCCGAGATTTTCTTCAATTCCTCAGGGTGGCTGCGATCCAGCCTTTTCCTAAGCCCCATATGTTCGTCAAGTTTGATAGAATAAAGCTTTTTTGCTCCACGGGTTAGAGATTCCGTCAGCTTGTCTACTTGCTCAAGCTTTTGCTCATATAACTTCCTCGGATAGCGGAACGCATAAGAGCGAATCAGCCGCTGATAACGCTCCTGCTGAAAGAAAACCTTTTCCCTCATTGCCCTGAGGAGCCTCGTTTCCCGATTCATAACGCGTTCAAGCAGCTCCTGGATATGGGGTACTGCCAGCTCTGCTGCCCCTGTAGGAGTTGGTGCCCTCAAATCGGCAACGAAGTCTGCTATCGTAAAATCTGTTTCATGCCCTACTGCAGAAATAATCGGTATTTTCGAAGCAAAAATTGCACGGGCAACAGCCTCTTCATTAAAAGCCCACAATTCCTCTATTGATCCACCGCCACGACCAATGATCAGGACATCGACATCCATTCTTTCATTGGCTTTTTGGATAGCCTTTACGATTGATGGCGCACCCTGATCTCCTTGGACCAAGGCCGGATAAATCAGAACCTTTGTGATAGGGTATCTTCTTTTTATCGTGGTTAAAATATCTCTTATGGCAGCACCTGTTGGCGAAGTAACGATACCTACTGCTTTAGGATATTTAGGAATTGGCATCTTGTATTGCGGAGAAAAAAGCCCCTCTTGCTCAAGCCTCTTCTTTAACTGTTCGTAGGCGACGAATAAATCACCTACACCATCGGTTTTCATTTCTTTTATGTATACCTGATATTGACCGCTGCCTTCATATACAGATATTTCTCCACGAACCAATACCTTCATCCCATTTTCAGGCTTGAATTTCATGTAACGATTTGCACTTGAGAACATCACTGCAAGGATTCTCGCCTTTTCATCCTTGAGCGTGAAATACATATGTCCGCTCGAATGACGTTTAAAATTTGAGATTTCCCCTTTTATAAAAACATCCTGGAGATGCGGATCAGCATCAAATTTTCGTTTAATGTATTTGGTGAGAGCGTTGACGGTGAGATAACGCTGATTATCCATAGAAAACTCCTTTTGCTAAACATATAATGCACCATATTATATTGTGTTCGGGTCTAGTTGCGACAGAACGTCTATTACGGAAAAGTCCTAATAAAAAACTGCCCATACCTATTATAAATTTAGAACCTCGATTCGTCACTTAACAATAGCGAACTTAGAGCTTCCAACTATAACAGATATAGACAGTATCACACCTTAGATATTTGAATTTTGAAGATTATTCAGGTGATTTTTTGCGGATTTCAATGTATTGTACATTAGCATCGCGATTGTCATTGGTCCTACGCCGCCAGGAACAGGGGTGATATACCCTGCCTTCTCCTTAACCTCTGCATAGGCCACGTCCCCGCAAAGTTTTCCTTGCTCATCCCGGTTCATGCCGACATCAATAACTACTGCTCCCGGCTTTATATGATCGGCAGTGATCAAGCCTGCTTTTCCAACAGCGGAAACGACGATATCAGCTTTTTTTGTATACTCCGCAAGATCCTTCGTCTTCGAATGGCAATATGTAACTGTCGCATTTTCCTTTAAAAACAACTGGCCTGCCGGCTTACCTACAATATTGCTTCTGCCGACAATAACCACATGCTTTCCAGCAAGGTCAAGTCTTATTTCCTCCAGCATCACCATGACTCCGTATGGAGTACATGGCAAAAATGCGTCCTGCCCCGTCATCATCCGGCCGATGTTAAGGGGATGGAAGCCATCTACATCTTTTTCTGGAGAAATTGTTTCAATTAGATTTGTTTCGTTGATATGAGCTGGAAGCGGAAGCTGGACTAAAATGCCATGAATTGAATCATCATCGTTCAATTCATTGATCTTAGCCAATAATTCGTGCTCTGTTATAGAGGCAGGATACTCAATCAAAACATTATGCATCCCTAAATCTCGAGCGGTTTTTTGCTTACTGTCAACATATGTTCTTGAAGCCTGGTTATCACCAACCAGAATAACAGCCAGTCCAGGAGTGAAATCCTGTTTTTTCATTTCTTTTACCTGGTCAATGATTTCCAGTTTTTTCTTTTTAGCGATTTCTTTTCCATCAATAATAATAGCAGCCATACTTTTCTCCCCCTAATTGATCAGGGAGGGTCCAACCTGCCTCTTTTTAATGGTATTAGGAAATACTCTGCTTCACCTTAGACAGAACTCCATTTACAAATCGGCTTGATTGGTCATCCCCATATAATTTAGCAATTTCTATTGCTTCATCAAGAACGACATTTACTGGCACTTCATCATTGCAGTACTTCAATTCGTATACGGCTAGGCGCAGCAAGTTGCGGTCAACAGCAGCAAGTCTGTCAATTGACCACTTTTCCAAATAAACTTTGATTTCCTCATCTATTTCCTCTTGGTGCTGAACAGTTCCGTACACAAGCTTGTCGAGGTAATCATCTCCCGCTTCTTCTTCCAGTACATGCTCAATTGCGTCTGATGCTTCTACCTTGCTTATATCAATCTGGAATAAGGCCTGGAGGGCCTTTTCTCTTGCTGTTCTTCTTTTCATTCTATTCATTAGCTCCTTTATGGCTTGTCTGATTCTAACAAAATAATAGCATAACATAACTCTTTGCGCATGGTTTCCTATTATTTTTCACTTTTTAGAAAAAGTTAATCAAAACAAATTATAAAAGTACCATTTTTTAGGCTAAGAAATATACAGTTTTTTTAACAGGCTGTGCAAACTGGAGACTAACTGGATGAAAATGGAGTTTTTCTATAGTCAATTTTTTGGATTGGAGGGGAAATATGGCGCTGTTAGATTTCCGCTCTAATCAACAGTTTTATGAAATTGCCACCTTACACACCAAAACAAAAAAAACCAAAGGCACACAAAATATGCCTTTGGTTCCGCTATTAAATTTCCTGTTCTACTTCTGGTTCTACTTTTTGGTTTTCGAATTGAATACCAACGACATGGATATTGACTTCAGTTGCGTCAAGTGCTGTCATGTTCAATAATGCCTGGCGGATGTTATCCTGGATTTTCTGAGCAACTACCGGGATGGACACACCAAATTTCATCACGCAATATACGTCGACCTTGATTCCTTCTTCAGCAAGTTCAACCTTTACACCTTTGCCGTGATTTTTCTTTCCCAGTCTTTCAACGACGCCTGCAGCAAAGCTGCCGCGCATTTGCATTACGCCTTCTACTTCTGATGCAGCAATGCTTGCAATGACTTCAATTACTTCAGGTGCAATTTCTACTTTTCCTAAGCCGTTTTCATCATGACTCATTTCAAGTAAATGTTGCTGTTCACTCATGGCTAGACCTCCTATTATTCTTCTCTCATTAAATCGTGTGTTTCCAAGAATTTCGTATTGAATTGCCCTTCCACGAACTCCTCATGGTTCAGCAGCTTAAGATGGAATGGAATCGTAGTATGGATCCCTTCTACCACAAATTCGCTGAGGGCTCTCTTCATGCGGTCAATCGCTTCTTCACGGCTGCTTCCGTAAGTTATAACCTTCGCTATCATTGAATCATAGTAAGGCGGAATCGTATAGCCGGGATATGCCGCTGAATCTATTCTAACACCAAAACCGCCTGGAGGCAGGTACATTTTAATTTTACCGGCAGAAGGCATGAAATTTTTCGCAGGATTCTCTGCATTAATGCGGCACTCAATTGCCCAGCCGTTAAATTGCACATCTTCCTGTTTAAGGTTCAGCCTTTCTCCTGATGCTATTTTAATCTGTTCCTTGATCAAGTCGACACCAGTAACCATTTCCGTAACAGGGTGTTCAACCTGGATGCGTGTATTCATTTCCATGAAATAAAATTTGCGATTGCGATAATCATATATAAATTCTACCGTGCCGGCACCTGTATAATCAACTGCTTTGGCCGCTTTTACAGCCGCTTCGCCCATTTCAGCCCTGATTTCACCATCCAAGGCAGGAGAAGGTGTTTCTTCAAGCAATTTTTGCAGGCGTCTTTGGATTGAACAATCGCGTTCACCAAGATGGATGGTATTCCCGTAGTTGTCAGCCAGCACCTGGATTTCTACATGTCGGAAGTCTTCAATGTACTTTTCGATATATACGCCTGGATTTCCAAACGCAGTCATAGCTTCCTGCTGTGTTATATTGATTCCTTTTATCATTTCCTGTTCCGTTCTTGCCACACGGATGCCTTTTCCACCTCCGCCGGCAGTCGCTTTGATGATAACTGGATAACCAATATCATTAGCAAGGCTGATAGCATCATCCGTACTTTCGATGATTCCCTGTGAGCCTGGTACAATCGGTACATTCGCTTCCTTCATCGTTTCCCTTGCAACGTCCTTCGTCCCCATTTTCTGAATCGCTTCTGGAGTTGGACCGACGAATATGATATTGCATTCTCTGCAAAGCTCTGCAAAATCGGCGTTTTCAGCGAGGAAACCATATCCTGGATGGATAGCATCGCAGCCTGTCAATTTTGCTACGCTAATAATATTGGTGAAATTTAAATAGCTGTCCTTTGAAGCTTTCGGACCAATGCAATAGGCTTCATCAGCGAGTTGTACATGAAGTGATTCCCTGTCTGCTTCTGAAAAAACCGCAACTGATTCAACGCCAAGCTCCCGGCAGGCACGAATAACTCGGACTGCAATTTCTCCTCTGTTGGCTATCAATAATTTTTTTATCATTCATATCGCTCCTTATTCGGGCTTGACCAAGAATAAAGGCTGGCCGTATTCAACAAGCTGCCCGTCTTTTGCAAGAACTTCAACAATTTCCCCATTTATTTCGGCTTCAATTTCGTTAAACAGCTTCATAGCCTCGACGATGCACACAATGGAATCCTTGCTGACCTTTGAACCTTCTTTTACATAAGCCTCTGCATCAGGTGAGGAAGATTGATAGAAAGTTCCAACCATCGGAGAAACGATTTTATGTAAGTTTGAAGTATCCTTGGCTTCTTCCTGCTTCACTTCCTGGACAGCTGCCGCTTCAGCCTTAGTCTCTGGCTTAACTAGCTCTTGTACAGCTGCAACTGGCTGTGATGCAGGGGACGAAACAGGTTGCTGAACCTGCTCGATCTTTTTCTCTGCTCCATGCTTTTTCATTTTTATTTTTGATCCTTCATACTCGTACGAAAACTCGTCTATGCTCGATTGGTCTACTAATTTAATTAACTCTCTGATTTCTTGAACTTTTAACATTTTGGGCACCCCTTGTCCATTTCATGATTAAGACTAGATACTAATACTATACGATAATACCATGTACAAATTCAATATATTACGGTAATCTTCTCTCTTACATGTCTTTCTCATTCATTTTAATATTTTCTGAAAAAAAAGTGAATTCATTCGACAGGAATCGCGAAATTTTTAGCGAATATAACATTAGCTTGATTTGAAGAGGGGAAGACACTTAATGAAAAATATTGAAGAAATCAAGATAGAGGATCTGGCAAGAAAGAATTCATTGATCGTTAAAGCCACTCTAGTTTCTGTCATATTGGCAGCGGCAGTCGACACTGCAATGAAGAAAGACCTTGCTGTGATTCTTTCTATCATAGCAGGCGGCGGGGCAGGAGTAGGGATAGTGGCAATCCTTCATTATCTCAGAAAGCTGACCGCCTTCATCCCATATCTATCTGTTGTTATCGTCTCCGGCGTATTATTCTTGATCATGGAGACGAGCGTTTCGCCTACTGCTTATATATTGCTGTATTTCATCCTAGCTGCAGCAGCCATTTACATGGACCGAAAAATTCTCTTGCTAGGCTCAGGATTAGGGTTTGCGATTATTACAATTTTCACCTATCTTCACCAACATGAATTGCCGCTAGAAACAAAAAATTATGTAACGATTTATCTGTTGTATATGTTGATTACCGTCATGCTAAGCTTCCAGTTTTCCATTTCCAATAAACTGGCTGAGACAATCGTTTCGGCTCAACAGGAATCGGAAAGCTTGTTATTGAAAGATTTAGAGACAAGAAAAATAATTGAGAATAATACAAAAAGCATATCAAACCTGATTGATGATGTAAAATTAATGAGTCGGGAAAACTACGAATCTTCGATTGAGATGACACATTCAGTTACGGAAATTTCAGCCGGCATCCATATTCAATCTGATTCGATCGTTGACATAACCCAGACTCTAGAAAGAACCAACCAAGACATATCAAGGACATCATCACTTGTGGAAAAGCTCCATCAGGATGCAATGTCAGCTGAGAAGGTATCTGATAAAGGCGATGAATTAATGAGGAGGCTGATTAAAGAATTGACCTCTTCATATGAAAACATGAAATCTGTGAATCAACATATCCTGTCGCTTTCTTCCCTGGTGAAAGAAACATCCAATTTTGCATCAGATATACAAGGGATTGCAGCTCAGACAAATCTTCTGGCTTTAAATGCTTCCATTGAGGCAGCCCGCGCAGGAGAAAGCGGCAAAGGATTCGCAGTAGTAGCAGATGAAGTGAGAAAGCTCGCAGACATCACGAGCAGCACCGCAACCCAGATAACGGATAATTTAAAGAGCGTCATGTTTGATACATCAAGGACGAAGGAAGGCGTAAACTTCACTGCTGATAAGCTCACTCAAAATCTGGAGCTAGCAGCAGAAACAATGGAAGCATTCGATACGATTCATTACGCATTTAAAAATTTAAAAAGCGACATTTCGGAGCAGGATACATTTACAAGAAGCATCCTTGAATCGTCTATAGCGATCGAAGGAACAATCGCCGGGTTTAGCTCAGTCATTCAGCAGGCCAGTGCCGCACTGGAGGAAATTTCATCAGCAGCACATGTTCAAAGCCAGCATCATGAACAACTATTTAAATCAGTAGAAGTCGCGCATGAATCATTAGATAATTTATTAAAATTGCATCAAAGTTAAAGGGAAAGCATTCGCTTTCCCTTTTTGTGTATCTTATTTAGATGGTTCAAATGAAACGGCTACAGGCTGTAGTGATCCAAGTTCAGTCCTTACCATCTGAATGATTTCATTTGCAGCTGAAGCAGAATGATCTTTTGCTTTTACTGTAATTCTGACGTTTTCACCATCTGCACGAACCAATGCATCTTCATATCCCATTGATTGGATTAATGTTTCAAGTACCCCTTCTTTTTGTGCGATTTCATCCAGCTGGTTCATCTTTTCAATTGCATTGCTGCGTTCTTCAGCAGGAAGGTCAGTTGAAGCTAAGATTGTCTGAAGGTCTTCCTTCATTTCTGTACGCTTTTCTTCGAGGTTCATACGCAAAGCTTCAAACTTTTCATCGCTTGCAATTCCTGAAATTACTGTTGATCCATCCTTAGATTCAGTTGCTGCAGTTTCTTTATTGTCTGTCTGTTTCTGTTCTACTCCAGCAAGATCAGCCCCCTTTTGCTGCTCAGGTGAAGTAATGTAATACACCGAAAGTACGACCACTAGGCTTAGCATTGTCAATAACCATACAGTTTGCTTTTTTAATAACATCTATTAATCCCCCTTAGATTTTTTAGGCATTACTGCCACGCGGTGATTGGGAACATCAAGCGCCCTTGTGACAGCCTCGATGATCCATTTTTTGATTTGTATATTTTCAGCTCCCTTTGCCACAACCAGAACACCTCTAATTTCTGGTTTCTTGGTTTCAAGGACAAGTGGAACCTCTTTTTCACCATTCCGTACTAAAACAAGCTGCTCATCCTTTGAAGCCTCCTCGACTTTCCGCGTACCGCCTTCACGGTCGGTTTCGTTTGTAGTCTGGGATTGGAGGTTCGTATTTTTTTCCAGAACCTTTTTATCAGTTGCATCGACATTGACAAAAACGGTTACATCTCCAACGCCGTTTATTCCCTCCAGCATTTCTGTGAGCTGGGCTTCATAGGCTTCTTCATACTCGGAAATGACGTCATTTCCAGCACTTTTTTTCTGGCCGAATACAGCGGTATCTTCCTCAGATCCAGCTTCCTTCACTGCTGGGACAACTGCATCAGCAGGATTTTTATCCCCGAGTATATTTCCCATTAGCATGATGGCGGTACCGAAGAGGACTACGATCATCAAATATTGATATTTGCCTGATTTCTTGCCAGGCGGCCCATCTTTGCTCCCTAATAGTTTTTTAAGCCAGGTCAAAGGACCTTTTTCATTGTCCATGTTCGTCACTCCCCCCTTCTATCATTATTTGAATAGAGCTTTCAGGAACGTTCCATTTTTCTGACAGAAGAGAAGATATTTGATCTGTATTCTTAGAGGTTTGTTTTGATGGAAGGGGTGCGTCTGTATCAATTTCTACTTCTCTTACTACTGCCACAGTCTCTCCCTCATTTTCTGCTTCCTTCACATGCACAATGACATATTGAAGGTTTTCTGGGAAAGGCCGCTGATCCTGATCATTTACTTCAAGCTCGATATTAGCAATCTCCATTCCTTGCTGCTCCATCAACTCCTCCTCTGCGGCTGTTTTTAATTGGACAGCCATTGTTTCTAAAATATATGCATGCTGGGATGCTTGTATTTCTTTTTTCTGAATTTCTATTGAATTTTTTATATTTTTTTCTTCATCCTGACTATTAAATTGGCTAATCGAAGCGATTGCTGTTTCAAAATCAGTTGTGAAGAGTTTCATAATTGGTGAAAGTATAATAGCAATCAGAATTAGGCCAGTTACGATCTTGGTGTATTTCTGGAAGCTTGAATTCGGCAGCAGCATATCCAGGACAGTTGCCAGGAGGATAAAAATGATGATATTCGTAACCCACTCTTTTAAAAAATCCATCCTTATCCCCCTATCTCACCATCATCGTTAAATTTCCAGCGGCGATAATGACTGTAATCGTCAGGAAAAACATTAATGAGACAATTCCCAAGGCAGCAAATACGTATATGATGCTTTTGCTGATGATATCCAGGCATGTAATCACAGGACCCCCGCCTAATGGCTGCAGAATCGCGGCTGCGAATTTATAGATGAAGGCAACCATCAGAATTTTAACGGCTGGAAATGCGGCAATGATCAATAGAATTGCCACACCTGCGAGGCCAACAGTATTTTTCAGCAGCATCGATGCACTGATGACTGTATCTGTTGCATCTGTGAAAACCCGACCGATGACAGGCACAAAATTCCCGGTAATAAATTTTGCAGTCTTCACGGTTACGCCGTCTGTCACAGCCGCAGATGCCCCTTGTACGGAAATGACTCCAAGAAACACAGTCAACAAGATTCCGAGCAGTCCCACACTCCAATTCCGGAGCATGCTGGCAAGCTGAGTGACCTTGTAGTGCTCAGACAATATGCTGACAATGCTAAGAAGAGTCGACAGAAATAATAACGGCAGTACCACATATTGGATGAACATACCGCTCGTATTCATCATAAAAATGATCACTGGATGGAAGAAAGCTGCCGATATCAATCCTCCAGAAGTCGCCATTAATGCAAGCAAGAGCGGTATTAAGGCAAGTATGAATTGAATCATCGTCCCAATCGCGTCATTCGTGTAATCGACGACTACATGGAAGCTATTGAGAGCAATAATGATCAAGACCATGAACACAATCGAATAGGCGACCTTACTGATTGTGCTTTTTTCAAAGGAATTCTGCAAAGCCTGGAGAAACATACTGAAGACAGTAAGCAAAATCAATGATCCCAGAAGCTTTCCATTAACAATGAATTCATGAAAGGCAAAATTCAGGATGCCTTTAAACCAGGCCTTCATCGAAAACTCTTTTTCTCCGCTTATGAAATCATATAAGCTGCCTTTCTGGCTTTCTGGCAAATAACCGTCATATTTATCGATGATATCTTCCCAAAATCCCTTAAGCTCATCGATATTAAGATTCTCAAGCTGGGACTTCGCAATTTGATCAGGATTTATCAATAGATTCGAGTCATTTTCTTCTCCGGCAGCTTGTACAATCGGACCGAAAAAAAACAGTTGGATAAGAATGATGCCTAGAATGAACTGCAGCCGCTGCTTCATATTTACACCTCTTCATACGAGACTCTAAGTTCAGCCCGGGATTAAGCGAATGATTGTTTCGATCATTACGGTGAGTATTGGGATTGCCATAGCAAGGATCAGGATTTTCCCTCCTAGTTCAATTTTAGAAGCGATTGCCCCCTGACCTGCGTCTTTGGTAATTTGGGCTGCAAATTCTGCAATATATGCTATCCCAATGATTTTCAGGATTGTTTCCACATAGACAAGATTCACACGAGCATTTGCCGCCAGCTTTTGGATCATAAATATGATTTGGTAGATTTGATCAACAAGGAAAAGAAAGATTGCAGACCCTGTAAAAACGATCAATAAAAATGCAAAGTTAGGCTTTTGCTCTTTCACAATCAGTGCAAGAAAGGTTGCAATCAGCGCTACACCAACTATTTGAAGGATTTCAATGGCAAAGCCCTCCCTTACCCTTGAAATAGGAATACAGATTTAATTTTTTGAAAGAGTTCATCGACAATTGAAGCGACCATGAAAAGTATATAGATGAATCCGAACAATGTTACCCATTGTGCATACTCCTTTTTGCCTACCTGGTCGAGGATAGTGTGCAAAAAAGCAACGACGATGCCAACACCTGCGATTTTAAAGATAATATCCACTTCTAGACCCATCTTGTCCTCCTCCTAAACGCTACATCAATAAAATGATTAATAATAAGCCAGATAGAAATCCAATGCTTTTCATCATTTTCTCGTATTTCATCTGCCTTTCGCAGGCATCTGTTTCTTCTCTTTCCAGATGTGAAATCGTAAGCAAAATTTGTTTTTGCTGAGAATGCCTGTCATGTCTTCCAAGTGTCTCGCCGAATTGTTTCATGATCTCAAATTCGCCCTGCTTGAACGCAGTTAATTTCCAGACCTCTGACAGACTTTCTTCCCATGCAGACTTTACAGTCGTTTCGGATTCAGTCAATTTTTTCGAAAAGGTTTCAAAAAACCAGGACAAAGGCTTTGAAAGCTGAGCTGCAAGTTTCCTTGATGCTTCGTGCAGAGGGGTGTGCCCATACATGATTTCCGCCTCCAGTGACTGCAGTGCTGACTTCAAGAGCCGCAGCTGCCGCGGACGTTCACTTAAATGTCTGGATGCCTCAAAACCTGTCCATGTCGTGGCCAGGATGATCATCACCGCACCAATTATTTTCACCATTTATGTCACTCTCACTTTTTGCAGGATTTCTTTGCCATTAGCGTCTTTTATCGAAGTGATGGTACCTGGCCCGGAAACCCTGTTAAGCTCAACAAATCGATCAAAAATACCCATTTCAAGGATTGGTTTCAATGTTGGTCGCTTTTTAATATCCTCGAGGGAATCGCCATGGGTTGTCATGATCAGCTTTATCCCTGCATTCACCGCCTCGAGAATTGCCTCCCCATCTTCCTTACGGCCAATCTCATCCACAACCAGGACATCTGGGCTCATTGATCGGATCATCATCATCATTCCTTCGGCTTTAGGGCAAGAATCGAGAATATCCACTCTGGGCCCAAAGGTGAGTTGTGGAACTCCTTTTACACAACCCGCTATTTCCGACCTTTCATCGACAATGCCTGCTTTAAGAGGAGGCAGCTTCTTTTGCTGCACACCACTGGAAATCAGCCTTGCGATATCCCTCAGCAATGTTGTCTTCCCAGTCTGAGGCGGGCCGATAATCATCGTATGCTTCCAGCCATTTTGATATAAAAAGGGCAAGAGCGGTTCTGCTATTCCGATTTTTTCCCTGGCAATTCTAAAATTAAATGAAGAAATATCCCTGATGGCTTTTACTGAGCCATTTTCAAGTATCACCTTGCCCGCCAGCCCCACTCTATGGCCGCCTGCAATCGTGATATACCCCCGCTTCAGTTCTTCTTCCAACGTATACATAGAAAAATGCCCAAGCTTGTTCAAGAGCTGGACAGCATCCTCGGGGGGAATGATATACGGCAAGAATTGTGGTTTGCCTCTTACCGTTATTTCC
>NZ_JBAVFI010000663.1:0-5865 GCF_049588175.1 Mesobacillus sp. | reverse complement strand
CTTGGAATCCTAAGCGAGTGGTCATTATAAGGTTTCTTATGACCATTCATCTCTTGGAATCCTAAGCGAGTGGTCATTATAGGGTTTCTTATGACCATTCATCTCTTGGAATTTTAAGCGAGTGGTCATTATAGGGTTTCTTATGACCATTCATCTCTTGAAATCTTAAGCGAGTGGTCATTATAGGGTTTCTTATGACCATTCATCTCTTGAAAATTTTATCGAGCGGTTATTATATGTGGTTAATAACAATCAAAGAATCAAGTCCTCATCCATTTTTCTTAATGAGAATTTTCAAATAAAAAAGACCTTAATCAAACGTTTGATTAAAGTCTAACTAAGCCCGTCGTTATGGTCTTTCCTAATCAAAATCTCAATTTTTCCCATATGAGATAATCTTTTGGATTTAGCGTTTAAGTAAGCTGCCATGGCGGGTATTGTCTAGTAACAAAGGAGTGGGTGGCAATGCTTAGACACTTGGAACTTTCAGATTACCAGCTCTGGATGTGCAAAAAAATAAAGGAAAAGTTAGCTGAAAAGCATGACTATATAAATAGTGCTTCCCATTACCCAAATGAATTTGAAGAACGGGAAGTCATATCCATAGCTTTAAGCGAAATGCTTTTGAAATTAGACGTAATCGACAAAAAAGTGAATTAGATTCCTCGGGGCCAATCGGCCTCTTTTTTGTGCTTATTATTCGATAAAATCTTTATTTCCGTCTTTCTTTTTCAGCTCTGCAAGAATGTCCTTTAAAATCGTTTCCTGCCTTTTAGTACTTGTTACCAGCATTACAAATAAAGCGATCATGACAATGGGAACACCTATTGAAGCCATGATTCCAAAAAAACCAAACAAACCCACAAGTCCTTCCATACCATACAGCCCCTTTGGTTGTCATAGATTTTTAAAAACGATTCCTACTAACCAACAACGAGGTCTAGAAGATCGCGCTTTTCACGTTCAGACAATCAGCCAAACTCTAAAAGGTCAATTATTTCACAAGCGAATGCCTAAAAGCATAGATGACAGCCTGTGTCCGGTCCTGAACCTGGAGCTTGCTCAAAATATTGCTCACATGCGTTTTTACAGTCTTTAAGGCTATGAATAGCTCGTCAGCAATATCCTGGTTTGTCTTGCCCTCGGCAATCAGCTTCAGAACCTCCATCTCGCGCTCTGTAAGCTCCTCATGCGGAAGCAGCGTATTCTTCTGGCGCATTTTCATCATCATTTTGCCAGTCACTTCGGGCTCTAGTACCGGTTGGCCCGAGTATGTAACCCGAACCGCGTTCGCAATTTCACTTGCCTTCGATGTTTTCAGCATATAGCTCGTCGCGCCTGCTTCAAGTGCCGGGTATACTTTTTCATCATCAAGGAAGCTTGTTACGATGATGACTTTCGCTTCCGGCCACTTTTCGATAATCTGCCTTGTCGCTTCAATTCCGTCCATTTCCTTCATGACCAGGTCCATGAGGATAATATCTGGTCTCAATGAAAGAGCCAGTTCGACTCCCTCCTTGCCATTCCCTGCTTCTCCGACAACTTCAATATCAGGCTGTGCCGATAAATACGATGAAACTCCGATCCTTACCATTTCATGATCATCAACAAATACCACTTTAATCATGCTTCTCACCCGCCACCACTAGAATTGGAACCTTGACTTCAAGCCTGGTTCCTTTATTTTCAACACTGACAATCTTCAGTGTTCCGCCGATTTCTCCGGCGCGTTCATGCATATTCTGGAGGCCATAAGATCCTGCTTTCGTTTCTTCCACGTTAAAACCAAGCCCATCATCCACAACCCTCATGATCACCTTATCGTCTCTTTTGATCAGCAGAACTTCAAGCTGCTCCGCTTTCGAATGGCGAAGCGTATTCGAAACTGATTCCTGGAGGATGCGGAACAGATGGTCTTCCACTCCCTTATCCAAGGGAAATGGCTCTACCTTCCACTTTATATTCATCGTGACTTTTTGCTTTAATTCGATTAAAAGCTCCTCAATTCCTTCCTGCAGGCATTTTCCTTTCAGGGCAACCGGGCGAAGGTGCAGCAGCAATGCCCTCATTTCAAGCTGGGATTGATGGATCATTTCCTCCACCATTTTCAGTTGCTTGGCTTCACGGTCCTCGGAAGGAGCCTTTGTTTCATTGATTGCTGACATCATCATTGACGCCGCAAACAGCTGCTGGCTGACCGAATCATGCAGCTCTCTGGCAAGGCGGTTCCGTTCCTGTGAAATGATTTCCTGGATCCGCGATTCCAGCTCTTCCGCTTTTTCAGTTGCAAGCTTCTGAGAGAGCATTGCTTTTTCAGAAATTTGCTTATAAAGCTTCTCAACCCGTTTGGATATCGATAAAATTTCTGCAAAAGCCTGGTTTCGGTTAACTTCCGGCTGTTGACCTTCCTCGAGCTCGAACAGCCAGCTGTCAACGGCTTGAAATTGCCTGCGCCAATAAGTTCCCGACGCGATCCCAAATGCAATTCCGAGCACGACGCTAATACTGAAGGAAAAAAGGATGAAAGGGATGTCCATCAGCTCACGGTTCCACAAATCAGAAAGCCTGGCGATGGGAAATACAAGCAGAAAAGACAAAGTTAAAGCCGCAAATAGAATACTTCCAAGGGTCAGGCCCCATAAAATTTGGCGCATGATTGAGGTCATATTCTTTTCACCTCGATATTTCCGATTACCATCGACGTGAAAATTTTCACCTTTTGCTCTGCCCCATCATACCCTGGCGTCTGGAGGAACAAGGTTTGATTCAGCACCCGGCCTTCCTGATGCTCAAACACCTCGGCTGACCCAGCAACAGCAGAATGGCGGACGGTTACTTCTAAATCATATGGAATGAAGATTTTCACATTCCCGATTATTTTGCGGATGAACACGACGGTTTCACCCTTAGGCAGAACGGTCAGGCTAAGGTCCAAGACACTGTCACCAACGCCTGTCTGAATGTTGACGTCGTTCCACTCATACACATGGGTCGGCGTCTCCTGAGGACCAAACAGACGATTTTTAAACAATGGCGGCTTTTCGATAATCATTTCCTTCTTCTTTTCGACCACCTGCTCTTGTAAAATGGGCGTTATGACCTCAGGCTTCTTTTTCGACTGGGCGAACTGGTAAGCAAGATAAATCAGCACGGCCAATAGGAAAAACTTGAAGGTCATCATGCTGAAAACACTGCTGAGGAAAAAGAATATTCCTCCCCAGAACAGAAGCTTCCCAGACTTCTTCGGCATTAAGGAGCGGCCAAAATAAATCATCGCCCCGCTCGCAAGAAGGGAGAAAATCAAGCCTTCGTTAAAAAACGAAACCTCTAGCAATAGCAGGATCACTCCAGTGATGGCAATCCAGCTGATATAGTCATTCTTCAAGTTGTTTAACACTCTGCTCTCCTCCCTTCCTCTTATTCTTCTACATGGCTGTATTGATACTTGTTCAAAGCTTCTTGAAATTGCCTGGAACCAAACAGCCCCTTTTTTAAAACGGAAATCATTTTTTGAGGAAATTTTGATGAAGTCCTTTCGGGGTGATATCCAAAAGGCGCAGCTGACTGCGCCTCTTTAGAATACCATGTTTTGCCTATTAAATAGAATGTGTTTCTTTACTTTTAAATTCTTTTTCCAGCTGGGCGATCCGGCCGTCAATCGTATCACGGTAGTGAGAGCTTTTCATTTTTTCTTCAAGATTATCGAGATAAGTCTCCATTTCAGCAAATCTAGAATGGGCTTTGTCAGAGTAAGAATTGTTATCCAGTACCTGATCCATTCGGTAGTGTGCTCGAGTGACGTTCTCCCGGCCCATTAATTCTAATCTGCGGATATGCATATCTTTTAACTTATGCTTCATATCTTCATATTTTCGCTCAAGCTCAAGCTGTTGCTTAGTTGCATTCATTAATGCCTCCTGCAGTCTTGCAGCCCTTTCTTCATATTGAGCCTGCTCCTGGCTAGCAAAAGCTTGTAAATCTGCTTCGCCAGCTCTCATAGCAATCTCGGACTGATACTTGCGTTTTTCGGCCATCTCCAGAGCCTGGTTATGCTCACGTGTGAACTGATCCTTCAACTGGCTTTGGCGTTCAACTAGCTTTCTCACCTTTTCTGTTTCCAATTCACATTCACGAAGATACTGATTTAAAAGCACGATTGGATTTTTATTTTCCTTTTTATCAAGTGCCTCATGCAGGTCCGCCATTACAGTGTTTTTGATTCTTGTTAATAGATTTGTCATTTTAAGTTTCTCTCCTTTAATTGGTCATTTTTTTAAAATTGGCTGTGTTAAACTTGTCTGTTGATTTCCGCTCCAGGCGCTTGCTTTCCGGGGGCGTCAGGCGATGTCTCCTCGTTGCTTTGCTCCTGCGGGGTCTCACCTTGGCCGCTAATCCCCCAGGAGTCAAGCGCCTTCCACTCCAATCAACAGGCGTTAAATTAAAATTGACCTTTAACACAGCCTAAAAATTAGTGAAGCCAGCTTTTAATCTACTGCACAGTCTTTCATCCAATTGGCCAACTTAATTGTTTTTCAACTGAACCCATTGCTTTTCAAAATTTACGAATGGATCTTTTTCTTCTGATATAGTTTCCGCTTTTTTGTCCCAGTTTTTATACACCAGGTAAAGGACGTATGCAGCCGCGATTCCCAGGATAGCTGGAATGTTTGAAGCTGTCGCCATCAGAATAATGAAACCTGCGATTCCCCAGCCAATTTTACCTGCTTTAGAATTCGTCTTTAAAAACTGCTTCACTGCGAAGTACAGCACCAGCAAGCTGACTGCCAGCCCCACAAGCGGGCCAAGGTTCGAAATCAGCACCATCGCCGCAATACCGCCGGCTACTACTAAACCAAATTTTTTCATTTTCAATTCCTCCTTTTCTCTTATGGTTTAATCTTACCTTTATCGCAAAAAGTCTATAACGTGCTTGAGCTTGATTTTAAAGTAAGACCTGAGGCTTAGATGCGGGCAGGACTGGCGGAACCGCGCTATGAAGAGGGTTGTTGGCAAAGGAATATATTAGCTGTTAATGGGTGGTTTTAACGGGTATCAGTTAGAAGGCAGCATGAGGAGGTAATCACATGTTTGGATTGCATGATATCATAAAATTTCTTTGGTCATTCTTTTTGATTTTACCCATGGTCATTATGGTTCATATACTTGGTCATATCACGTTTGCAGCTATTTTCGGCGCAAAAGGAATTAGAGTGAGACTAGGCAGCGGGAAAAAACTCTTTTCTTTTTGGAAAATCGCTATACACCAATTCTACTTCTGGTCGGGAGACTGTGAATTTGAATATGTAACATTCGATAACCGATTATCTAAGACCATTATTTTATTAGGCGGTTCGACTTTTAATTTGTTGAGCATGCTCTTGCTTAATCTTTTAATCTGGTTCGACTTATTCGAACCCAACATTATGGCGTTCCAGTTTATCTATTTTTCGTTTTACTACATGTTCTTCGCCCTGCTTCCGATGGATTACCCAGGAGGCGCGCACAGCGATGGCAAAGCCCTTTACCGCCTATGGAAAAAAGGCGAACGCGGCGTTTCTTCGGTGGATTGCCAGTACAGGTGTTAAAAGCATAAAAATTGAAAATGCCGGCCAGATTTTTAGTCTGGACCGGCATTTTTTTATATAAAGAGAAGTTTCTACAGCAAAACGTGGTGTGGTGGTTCCTTTAAAATTCGGGAGCGAATTTAGACCACTTCTCCATTGAGATGAGTTTATTACTTGTTGGTTTGGATTTATTACTTGTTGTTTTGGGTTTATTACTTGTTGTTTTGGGTTTATTACTTGTTGTTTTTGGTTTATTACTTGTTGGAGCGATTTTAATACTAGTTGGATTCGTTTTAATACC
>NZ_JBAVFI010000662.1:0-7519 GCF_049588175.1 Mesobacillus sp. | reverse complement strand
CGAACAAAAAGGCACACAGCGATATTATTCTCTCTCTCTGGACAATTCGGTAGAGTTATTGAAAAAGTTGATACACACCGTGGAAAATGAATGTATATAAATTTGAAAACCTGGAGCTTTGCTTCAGGTTTTTTTGTGGATAAAAATTTACTATATTTTCAATATTATGGTTGAAATTATGTGGTAATTATTTTATTATTTAGTTAAATAACTAAATATCTAAACTAAACATGTATAAGGAGGCTTCATACTTTGAATGAGGCATTCAAAGCTTTATCAGACCCAACCAGAAGGAAGATTCTAGACCTTTTAAAGGAAAGAGATTTAACAGCAGGAGAAATTGCCGATCATTTCAATATTTCAAAACCAAGCATTTCCCAGCATCTTAAACTGCTGAAGCATGCGGGGCTGATCCAGGATGAAAAGCAGGGTCAGTTTATCATTTATTCACTGAATATTACGGTTTTTCAGGAGTTAATCAGCTGGGCATTCAGTTTTACCGATAAAAAGGGGGATCAATAATATGAGAAAACATTTTTTACCTTTAACGTTGATTGGCTTGCTGATCTTAGCGTGGATAATCGCCTACCCTAAGCTCCCGGACCAGGTTCCGATCCATTGGAATCTAAATGGTGAAGCAGATGGTTTTGCTACTAGAATCAACGCAATGTTTTCCACTCTCGGTATCATGGTGCTGATTTATGTCTCAATGGCTTTTCTGCCAAAAGTAGATCCGCGTAAATCAAATTACCAATACTTTTCGAAGAGTTATAACATTATGATGAATGTACTTCTCGGTGTCTTTTTTGTTATCAATCTATTTGTCATTTTTAATGCAGTGGGTTATGATGTGCCAATTGCAACCATGGGCCCTCTTGTCGTCGGGATTATCTTTATGGTCTTAGGGAATTACATGCCTCAGGTTCGATCCAACTTTTTCATAGGCATCCGTAATCCATGGACATTGAGCAGTGATGAAGTCTGGAAAAAGACACACAGAGCTGCCTCGAAAATTTTCTTTTTCGGTGGTTTCATAATGATCACTACTACTTTTGCACCTGCCTTTTGGAAGGAAGCCGTCTTTATCGCAGTGATAGCTATTACCATTATCACTCCATACCTGTATTCATATTTTCTTTACAGAAAGAGTGGAACAAACCGGTCCTGAAAAAAGGGCCGTTTTTTTTATCTTTCAATTCAAAAAATTATCCAAACAAGGTATGATAAAAGATATGAAAATTCGATGGGCGAAATAATTAAAGTTTTTTTCTACTGGAGGGCTTTACTTCATGAAAGTTTTTTCATTTATAAAACCATACCGCATTCCTATAGCCGCAGCACTTAGTTTAATGCTCGTAGAGTTAGTGGTCGAACTATGGCAGCCGCTTTTAATGGCGAAAATTATTGATGAAGGAATCGTTGCAAAGGATATAGACACGATTATCAAATATGGAGGGATCATGCTCGGTCTTTCACTGCTGGCTTTTGCCTCTGGAATTACAAATTCATTTATCGCTGCTCATGCTGGCCAGAGCTTTGGATTTGATTTGAGGGAGAAGCTCTTTGGCAAGGTCCAGTCTTTTTCTTTCACAAATTTCAGCCGTTTCCCAGCATCTTCGTTAATCACGAGAATAACGAACGATGTCACACAGCTGCAAAATACAGTATTCATGAGCCTGCGGATTGCAATGCGTGCCCCTCTAATGGTTATAGGCGGAATTGTCATGGCTATGCTTGTCAATGTAAAATTGTCTCTCGCCTTTGCTGTCATTATGCCGCCACTTTTAGTTTTCCTCATCTGGATCATGACAAAGGCAGGGGGATTGTTTAAACATGTACAGAAGCGCCTTGATAAGGTGAATAGTGTCATGAGAGAAAACCTTGTCGGAATGAGGCTGATCAAAGCTTTCGACAGAGGTGACTATGAGGGTACGAGGTTTGAAACGGCAAACAATAATCTTAGGGACAAAACGGTTTTTGCGCTAAGAGTAACAGAAGCTACAATTCCGATCCTGCTGCTTTTCATGAATATGAGTATCATTGCGGTGCTTTGGTTTGGAAAAATAGAGGTACAGAACGAAACCGTATCTGTAGGGGAGATAGTCGCAATCGTGAACTACGCGGCCAGAATTACAGCTGCCTTCTCAATGTTCTCTTGGATCATCATGGTTTTATCCCGTTCAAAAGCTTCTGCTGAGCGTGTTGAAGAAGTGTTGAATGAAGAAATCGATTTACAGGACAGTGCTGACAGCACCGTTGAAAATGAAATAACGAATGGGAAAATCGAATTCAGAAATGTGTCGTTCCAATTTCCAAATACGAATATACCCATCCTGCAAAATCTAACATTTTCTATTAAATCAGGTGAAACTGTGGCAGTCCTCGGTGCAACAGGAGCTGGTAAAACTGCAATGTTTCAGCTTATTCCTCGCCTGTACGATGTAACGGAGGGAGAAGTCAGGATTGATGGGAAAAATATAAAAGAAATGAAGCTTAAGAGCCTCAGGGAGCAAATTGGATATGTTCCGCAGGAAGCACTATTGTTCACGGGTTCGATTAAGGAAAACCTTGCATGGGGAAAAGAGGATGCTACACAAGATGAAATGGCCGAGGCTTCAAGCAATGCCCAAATTCATGAAACGATCGATAAGCTTCCTAACAAGTACGAAACACTTTTAGGGCAAAAGGGAGTGAATTTATCTGGCGGACAGAAGCAACGTTTGTCAATTGCCAGGGCACTGATCAAAAAACCAAAAATCCTGCTGCTTGATGACAGCACAAGTGCACTCGATCTAAAAACAGAAGCGAAGCTGCTAGACGCTATCAGTAAATATAAATGTACGACAATTGTTATTACTCAGAAGATCAGTACGGCGAAAGAGGCGGATAAAATCCTGCTGCTTGAAGACGGCGCTTTAACCGCAGCTGGAGACCACGAATATTTGCTTAAGCATTCCCAGCTTTATCGGGCTATTTATGAATCCCAATTCGGGGAGGTGAAGGCAGAGTGTTAAAAAGGCAATCAAGCAATGTGAAAGAAGATGCAGGACAACATTCAAGAGCACTTGGCTCCACCGTTAAAAGGATTTGGTCATATCTTGCAAATCACCGAAGCTTAATTATGCTGGTGCTTCTGATGGTGCTCGCAAGCTCAGGCCTTGGCCTCCTTGGACCATTTCTGATTGGCTGGGGCATTGATGAATACCTTGCAAAAGAAACAACCGATGGCTTCATCTGGCTGTTATTTGGACTCGCTGCAGTATATGTATTGCATTCTCTGAGCTTGTGGCTGCAAAGCTACTGGATGATTGGAATTGCACAGAAGACGGTCTATACAATGAGAAAGCAGCTTTTTAGACATTTTCATAAATTGCCGATAGACTTTTTCAATAAACGCCAGCATGGCGAGCTGATGAGCAGGGTCACAAACGATATTGAAAACGTCAGCTCCACACTTAATTCATCTGTAATCCAGATTTTCTCCAGTTTGCTTACGTTAGTCGGAACTCTTGTGGTCATGATCTGGCTGAGCCCGCTCCTAACGCTTGTCACAATGATCATCGTACCTGTCATGTTCTGGGGGATGAAATGGATTACGAATCGGACTGGCAAGCTTTATAAAGAACAGCAGCGCAGGCTCGGTGAAATGAATGGCTACATTGAAGAAACGATTTCTGGCCAAAAGATTATTAAATCCTTTTCTCAGGAAAATAAGGTCATTGAGGAATTCAGGATAAAAAATCAGGAATTAAAGCAATCAGGATATTGGGCACAAACGTTTACTGGGTTCATTCCTAAATTGATGAATATGCTGAATAACCTGAGTTTTACACTCGTGGCTGCTGTCGGAGGATACTTCGCCTTGAAAGATATGGTTTCAATCGGAACCATTGTCATTTTCACTGAATACGCAAGGCAATTTACAAGGCCGCTGAATGATTTATCTAACCAGTTCAATACATTGCTGTCAGCAGTAGCCGGCGCTGACAGGGTGTTTGATATCCTTGATACCGATGAGGAAGCAATCGATGAGAATGCAGCTGCTGCTCTTTCAGAAATTAAAGGGAAAGTAGAGTTCAAACAGGTAAGTTTCTCCTATGAAAAGGGTGGCGATACTGTTTCCAACCTATCTTTCCAGGCAGATCCGGGGGAAAGCATTGCATTAGTGGGGCCAACAGGGGCAGGGAAGTCCACCATCATCAATTTGATTTCTCGCTTTTACGAGCCAGATAGTGGTGCAATTCTAATCGATGGTCACGACAGTAAAAAAATAAAACGCGAAAGCCTTCGTCAGCAAATGGCTTTTGTTCTCCAGGATTCATTTCTTTTTCAAGGGAGTATAAGGGAAAATATACGATACGGGAGATTGGATGCCAGCGACGAAGAAGTTGAAAAGGCGGCCAAGGCTGCTAATGCACACTCTTTTATTAAAAGGCTGCCAGATGGTTATGATACTGAATTAAAGCAGGACGATGCGGGGATTAGTCAGGGTCAGAAACAGCTGCTTTCAATCGCAAGAGCGATCCTGGCTGATCCATCGATCTTAATTTTGGATGAGGCAACGAGCAGCATCGATACAATAACCGAGCTGAAAATCCAGGAAGCACTCCAGCATTTGATGAAGGGAAGGACTACCTTCATAATTGCGCACAGATTAAATACGATTAAGTACGCAGACCAGATTATTGTCATCGAAAGTGGGCACATCATAGAAAAAGGCAGTCATGAGGAACTGCTTGGACAAAAAGGTTTCTATCATGGCTTATATACAAGCCAGTTGGAAAAGAAAACATTAATAAACTTATAAAGAAGGAGCCTTAGGGTTCCTTTTTTTATGGGCTGTTTTCGATCATCCGTGCTAAATCATTGGCGTAAAATGCGACAAATTTCCCGGGGAATAGAGGATTAGTGAAAAGTTTGTCGTATTTCTATTAAAACACCCTCTTCGATTGGAGAAGATAAGATGCTTGCCGAGAAACTGCTGCTAGATGTATTGATCATCCTCATGCCGATTTTTGTAAATAGCATTATTTCGGATAGTAAAAAACTGGGACAATCTCCATATTTGTGCGGGATTCTTCAAAGTGTTTCTGTTTTTCTGTGCCTGGTGTTTTCATATGAAGAAGGCGGACTTTATTGGGATTTACGGTATGTTCCATTAGTGCTTGGCTTTTTATATGGAGGCCCTTTCGCCGGCGGTATGGTGTTGGTAACTTATCTGATCACAAGGACATTTTTAGGAGGGGATATCCTGCTTGGGTATGCAAGTGGCTTTTTCGCAGTGATCGTACCTTTAATGTTTATGAAAAAGTTTTGGAAGCATGAGGCAAAGGCTAGAATAAGGACAGCGGTGTTTGTAGGATTCTGGCCTGCGTTTGCGATGCTCTCAATCCTGGTTATTCATGTTTTTACAAATGGTGCTGCTCCCGAAAATACAAACAAGGTGATGATGAACGTCGCTATCTTCGGTGCGATTCAAGTTTTCGCTGTTTGGATTTCAGCCATTCTGAATGAATCTATCATCGAAAAGAATTTAATGAGAAAAGAAATATTGCGGGCTGAAAAACTGAATACCCTGGGTGAACTTGCTGCATCAATCGCTCATGAAATTCGCAATCCGCTTACGGTCGTTAAAGGGTTTTTGCAAATGATGCATAAACAAGAAAAAGGAGATAATTATTATTATCTAAGCCTCGTACTGACGGAACTCGGAAGGGCAGAAGCCATCATCAATGATTACCTGAATTTTGCCAAGCCTCAATTTGAAAAACTAGAAGATGCCGAGCTGGCGAAGATCATCACAGAGGTGTCGCTTCTCCTTGAAGCCCTTGCAGCAAAGGAGAATGTCCTAATCAATGTGAAACTTGAATGGGAAGTGTTTGTAAAGACAGACAGAAATCAGCTAAAGCAGGCACTTGTGAATATCATAAAAAATGCCATTGAAGCAATAGAAGAAGGTGGAGAAGTATCGATCGACCAGAGAACGATCGGGGATGAATCATACATAACGATTACCGATAATGGAAAAGGAATGGACAGTGAACAGATTGCGAGACTTGGAACTTTATTTTACACAACGAAAGATAAAGGAACAGGACTTGGTACTTCAGTGTCTATTAAAATCATTGAAGCGATGGGCGGGAGTATCTCATATAAAAGTGAGTTAGGGGAAGGAACTGAAGTCAAGATTGTATTGCCATCATTTAAAAACACCTCCTCTAATATTGAAAATGATTTAAATAACGCTATTTAAAACCAGCCTATTGTTTTTTTAAATCCCAATAGGCTGGTTTAAGTAATAGAAAAAGCGAACCGGTTCCGGTTCGCTTTCGAGTAACTTGCTACTCCACAAGATGTATATTATACGTCAATTATAAACTGTGCCGCGGTACAAAATTCCACTTGACCATTTTTAAACCTAAACGACGCAAGCCCTACCTCTCTTGCATCCTAACGGCTCCGAAGCCGATCCAGTGTGAATAAGTTGATACCTAAAAATAAAAGCAGAACGCCATTAATTGTTTACATTGTTAATCGATGTGTCTCAAGTTACTTCTTTTATTGGCGAAGCTTATTTATTGTATCTCATTTTCCAGCTGCTGTCAACCGTGTTCTTGTCATAAAATTGGCAGTGATAATATATCTATTTTTTATTTAAGTTTTGCTGAGCCATTCTTACGAGCTCCCGAACCATATTACCTCCAAGTTTGCCGCCGACTTTCCCAGCCTCCCGGGTGGTAAGGCCCCCGTTATACCCTTTGTTTAAAGGGATACCTACCTCTTTAGCCGTTTCAAATTTGGCATCCTCTGGTTTCATCGTGCCGGCAACCTGGGCTTTTAATTGATCCAAAGCCTGTCTTGCTTCCGGTACAAGAATCTTATTTCTTCTTGCCATGTTGTAGTCCCTCCAAGTGAATCGTTTTCCTTTTGGGCTTATTATGTGTAATATTGGATATTTTTTATTCACTATCTAATAGGAAAAGGATATTCAATATGTTTACTGTGTGAAAAGAAAGGGAAAGTATATTCCTGAAATTTTTATCCTCATACTTATCAACAGCCTTAAGTGCGCAATTTTGAGTACTCCACAGGTTTATGCACATTATCCACAAAAAATTACTTGAGATGGAAAGTGGGTCGTCAAGTATTGAAAAATATAGCTCATCACAAAATTACCCACATTATGCACAGTCTTGTGGATAATTTGTCGAAACGGTGAAGGATACAAAAAGTTATATTGAACAATTAGTGAATTCAATTGTTTGAAATGGTGAAATGCAGTATATTTAACTTATCGAAAGTTAGTGAAGTTTTTCACATAATTCCCCTTCCTAACTGATGAAACATTCCCCCTCTCCCTTAAAATCAAAAGCAGGATCCTAAATGGATCCTGCTTTTGGTTTTTTTAAAAAAGGTAAGGGAGTATAAAATTCACTCCGAGAAATGTCCAGCTCCAGCGCCTAGCCCCTCGAGTCGCTTGTCTAGTTTCGCCTCCTAGAAACTCCGAAACTTCAACTCC
>NZ_JBAVFI010000661.1:0-10992 GCF_049588175.1 Mesobacillus sp. | reverse complement strand
GGTGGCGATGGCGAGAAGGTCACACCCGTTCCCATACCGAACACGGAAGTTAAGTTTCTCAGCGCCGATGGTAGTTGGGGGTTTCCCCCTGTGAGAGTAGGACGCCGCCGGGCACGTGAAAGAACAGCTGTAATGGCTGTTCTTTTTTTGTGTCTTCTGAAATGTGCGTAACCGGAAACTGGTAACCAGTTATTATGGATATAATCGTGTTTACCGGTATGATCGTAGCAGTCACCGGTATTGGATTTTGGCTTACTGGTAATATATCTCGTCCAACTGGTGTTAAACGTGGGCTTACTGGTATTATGTTCCTTCCACAGGTATTCCGGTATTTAAAACCGAGCTGCTGAGAACAAACAGGTCAACCGTATTCACTGTATACATCAGTCAATTGACTTTTAGGGGTGTTCCACTGTCCTATGAACCATTCCGAACACTTCCTAACCTTTTCGGAAGCAGCTATGTTCTAAAATAAAGCAAAACCCCCAGAAATCAGTTCTGGGGGTTTTGTGTATTAGTTTTTCTTTTTCTTAGTTCCGAGCGACTGCAATTGATCCATTACTTTCTCACGTGACTTTCTATCTTTTAGCAAGTATGCTGTTCCTAAGGCTACTGTTGTCATCATCAATTTTTTTCTATCCATGCGAATTCCCTCCTTAGTATTCTCGTTGTTCTATTTTACGGAATTCCCGTTTTTAGTAGGATATAAACGTTTCAATACTCTCTATTGCTTCTAGACCGTCGCCAGCCGTTGGTATATCACTTATTCATTAAGTATTGGTAAATTAAGTAAGGTCCTTTTTTTACCGTGGCTTTTAAAAACGTCTGAATCAGCGGATAGTCTTCATTCGGCATCATTTTAATCAGTTCACTCCACCATTCGGTCTCATAGCGGGCAATCATGCCTAGGTTGTATAAAAGTAAATAATGCAGCAGCAGCTCGGGAAATAAGTATAATTCACCTTTATTCAAAGGGAATGAGTAATGCTGATCCTCAAGATTATATTTTAATGGAATCGGTTCAGCCGCCTCAGATAATTTCGCTTTAAAGTAAATCCTTTGCTGATCCTCTGGCAGATATGAGATAGGAATAACAGATTTAGATTGATAATATTCCTTGAAACGATTTTCGGTCATATGAAATTGGTCTAATACTGATTTTGGAAGAGAATATTTTGATTCTGTTTCAGCCACTGGCTGAAAGATTTGCTTTCCCTTTAGTTCTAAAATAATGCCTGAAAGTTCTGGAATCAACTCAAGTACTTCGCCCATCGTCGCTTTTTCACCTTCAAGTTGTTTCATGTGGAACATTTTCTCAGCCATAAGTGAAAATAATCCATTCTTTTGAAACTTTACTTCATCTTCAGTAAAACTGTATTGCTGCTTCTTCCGTTTTCTTGTCGATACACCGTGAGCCAGAACAGAAGTTGTTTCTGGATAATCGGGTGCAACTGTCAGAATACATGCTTTGATTAAATGGACTAGTCCGTAAAACAGCATGATTGGCTGGATGGCAAGTGGGGATTTTTCTGCCTGTTCATAATAAAGTTTCCCATGTTCGAGATAATACATAAAGGGATAACAGTTTTCAAAGCTTTTTAAGTCTGGTTGTTCCAAGTTTAATTTTCGATAGCATTTTTTCAGATAGGCTTGCGAATATTCTGCTGAAAAAAAGAGTGTGTAACTATTCCATTCTCTATATGGCAAGGACACATGTATAACCTCCAAGTTATTTGAAAAATCGGACTAATAGCACCTTTCTTGACAGTATTTTAACCAATTGATAACCTACAAATAATATTTTCTTAAAGGGGGTCATTTACAATGTGGGAAAGTAAATTTGTAAAAGAAGGATTAACGTTTGATGATGTGCTCTTGGTACCAGCAAAATCAGAGGTGTTGCCAAAGGATGTCAGTCTTAAGGTCAGCCTTACAGAAACTTTAAAGTTAAATATTCCTATTATCAGCGCTGGTATGGATACGGTCACGGAAGCGGAACTGGCGATATCAATCGCAAGACAGGGCGGGCTGGGCATTATACATAAGAACATGTCCATTGAGCAGCAGGCTGAACAGGTTGAAAAAGTAAAGCGCTCCGAAAGTGGAGTCATCACTGATCCATTCTTCCTTACTCCGGAACACCAGGTATTTGACGCGGAGCATCTCATGGCAAAATACCGCATCTCGGGTGTACCTATTGTCAATAATGAGAAAGAGCAAAAGCTTGTCGGTATTATCACGAATCGTGATATGCGTTTTATCCAGGATTACTCCATAAAGATTGAAGAAGTTATGACAAAGGAGAACCTGGTAACAGCTTCTGTTGGCACTACACTGAATGAAGCAGAACAGATCCTCCAGCGCCATAAAATAGAAAAACTCCCACTAGTAAATGATCAAGGCGTATTAAAAGGACTAATTACCATTAAAGATATTGAAAAAGTAATCGAGTTCCCGAATTCATCAAAGGATGCACAGGGCCGTCTGCTTGCAGGAGCAGCAGTTGGTGTCACAGGTGATACGATGAAGAGGGTGCAGATGCTTGTTAAAGCAAATGTTGACGTCATTGTTGTAGACACAGCTCATGGACATTCAAGAGGGGTTCTTGAAACGGTGAGACAAATCCGTGAAAGTTACCCTGAACTGAACATCATCGCAGGAAATGTAGCTACTGCAGAAGCTACGCGGGATTTGATCGAGGCTGGAGCAGATGTTGTTAAGGTCGGGATCGGTCCGGGATCAATCTGTACAACAAGGGTTGTTGCCGGTGTAGGTGTACCGCAAATCACAGCTGTTTATGATTGTGCAACAGAAGCGCGCAAGCATGGAAAAGCGATCATCGCTGATGGCGGCATCAAATACTCAGGAGATATCGTTAAGGCTCTTGCTGCAGGCGGACATGCTGTCATGCTCGGAAGCCTGCTTGCAGGAGTATCGGAAAGTCCGGGAGAGACGGAAATCTATCAGGGACGAAGATTCAAGGTTTATCGCGGCATGGGTTCGGTTGGAGCGATGGAAAAAGGCTCGAAGGACCGTTACTTCCAGGAGGATAACAAGAAGTTTGTTCCAGAGGGAATTGAAGGAAGAATTCCTTATAAAGGACCTCTATCAGATACAATCTATCAGCTTGTTGGCGGTATCCGTTCCGGTATGGGCTACTGCGGTACAGCAGATCTTGATCAATTGAGAGAAAATGCACAATTCGTCCGCATGACAGGGGCTGGACTGAGAGAAAGCCATCCGCATGATGTTCAAATAACGAAGGAAGCTCCGAACTACTCAATGTCATAAAAATGCTTTTGAAGGTATTAGGCTGGGTTAAACTGGTCTGTTGATTTCCGCTTCAATCAACAGTTGCTAAAAAACAACATTGCCCTTTAACACAGCCAAGTATGAAGTGTGCATCAAAAAGGTTCTATCCAATAAAGAGGTATATGGCTCAGAAAACAAAAAGGTAAATTACCCCTTTATCTGAGACTTTTTTCCTGTATGATAGCAGGTTTTTTCCTGATTTTACAATAGACAGAGTGACTATTCTCTGTCTATTTTTTTCGTTTTCTTTGTGTTAAACTTAACGGGTGTGATTTTTCAGGGATCAATAATATACAAGCTTAATAGATTATTTCTTTATAGGCTTTTTTCATAATCATGGTGGTTGATCTTCCTAACTTCATTATTAAATATGTATATTAACAACTACAATATTGATATAAAAAATTAGGAAAAGATGCCCCAAGGCTGCAATCTATATGAAAACAGTCACAATTTAAAATTTGGAGGGAAAGACGTTTTGAATCGAAATCAGAAGCAGCTTTCAATGTTCTTCGCAACATTGATTTTAACGATCGCAACCGTATTTTCTGGATTTACAATGAAGGCTGAGGCTGCAGATGACCAGTTAGGCATCGAAGCAGAAGCAGCCATCCTGGTTGACGCAGAATCAGGAAAAGTATTATATGAGAAAAATTCTGATGTTGTCCTTGGCGTAGCCTCAATGTCTAAAATGATGACTGAGTATATGGTTCTCGAAGCTATTAAAAAAGGAAAGCTTCAGTGGGACCAAAAGGTAAAAATCAATGAATATGTCCACAAGCTATCTGCTGCACCTGAGCTTTCAAATGTTGGCCTAACTCAAGGCGAAGATTATACAGTGAAAGAATTGTATCAGGCAATGGCGATCCATTCTGGAAACGCTGCTACAGTCGCATTAGCAGAGGTACTATCAGGTACGGAAAAGAATCACGTAGAGAAGATGAATAAAAAAGCCGCTGAACTTGGCTTGAAAGATGTTAAATTTGTTAATTCAACTGGTTTGAATAATAAAGATTTGCTAGGAAAGCATCCTGCAGGCAACCCTGATGAGGAAAATGTCATGACTGCTCGTTCTTTAGCAAAGCTTGCTTACCGTTTGTTGAAAGACTATCCAGAAGTTTTAGAAACAGCTAGCATGCCTTCTTTGAAGTTCAGAGATGGAAGAGAGTATAAAAACTTCAACTGGATGCTTCCAGAGCTTATTTTCCCTTATGATGGCGTAGATGGTTTGAAAACGGGTTCTACTGATTTTGCAGGCTATGGTTTTACAGCTACTGCCATGAGAAATGGCCAAAGATATATTTCTGTAGTCATGAAAGCAGATTCTAAAGACAGCCGTTTTGCAGAAACACGCAAAATTCTTGATTATGCATTCAACAATTTTACAAAAGAAGAACTTGTGAAAAAGAATTATCAGTTAAAGAGCAAGAAAACGATTCCTGTTACAAAGGGAAAAGAAGACAAGGTTGAAATCCATTCTAAAGACTCGATCACTATGGCAGTGAAAAACGGTGAAAAAGACCAATATGCGCCAGTGCTTGTTTTAGATAAAAAGAAGCTTAACGAAAATGGTGAATTGACTGCTCCTATTAAAAAAGGAGAGCAGGTTGGATATATGACTGTTAAGTCTAAGAAGGGTGATAATATCAGCTTCTTGACGGAAGACGGACAAAAGGAAATCCAGGTGCCTGTTGTCGCTGCAGAAAGTGTTGAAAAGGCGAACTGGTTTGTTTTAATGATGCGCGGAATCGGAGGTTTCTTTGGAGACCTATTTGGCGGCATAGCAGATTCTGTTAAAGGCTTGTTCTAAATAATATAATAGTTTGTGAAAATCAAAATATACTGATAAAAAGGTTTCCTGTCTTGACAGGAAACCTTTTTTATTGTTTATTTTCAATAGGGGTAACTGTAATTCCGACTAAAAAAGTCTGCTTTTCCAGTTATTTGTAAGGCTATTACATAAATCCTTTTATAAGGAACAGGGGGAATAACAATGAAGACAGGTACTGATCGAGTTAAACGTGGTATGGCAGAAATGCAAAAAGGCGGCGTCATCATGGACGTAGTCAATGCAGAGCAGGCAAAGATTGCTGAAGAGGCGGGCGCTGTTGCTGTAATGGCACTAGAGCGTGTTCCTTCGGATATCCGTGCGGCAGGCGGCGTAGCAAGAATGGCAGATCCGCGTATCGTTGAAGAGGTAATGGGTGCTGTCACAATTCCCGTAATGGCAAAAGCAAGAATTGGCCACATCGTTGAAGCGCGTGTGCTTGAAGCGATGGGCGTAGATTATATAGATGAAAGTGAAGTATTGACTCCTGCAGATGAAGAGTTCCATTTGAATAAAAGAGATTATACAGTTCCTTTTGTATGTGGATGCCGTGATCTTGGTGAGGCTGCAAGAAGGATTGGCGAAGGTGCTTCCATGCTGCGCACTAAGGGCGAGCCAGGAACCGGAAACATTGTGGAAGCAGTCCGCCACATCCGCAAAGTAAACGCGCAGGTTCGCAAGGTAGTGGCAATGGACCTTGATGAATTAATGACTGAAGCAAAGCTGCTAGGAGCCCCTTATGAGCTTCTTTTAGAAATCAAGCAGTTAGGACGCTTGCCAGTTGTTAACTTTGCAGCAGGCGGCGTTGCAACTCCAGCGGATGCTGCTCTTATGATGCAGTTAGGTGCTGACGGAGTATTTGTTGGCTCAGGTATCTTCAAATCAGAGAATCCTGCTAAGTTCGCGAAGGCGATTGTTGAAGCGACAACTCACTATCAGGATTACGAATTGATTGCGAATATCTCCAAAAACCTTGGAACACCTCTTAAAGGTATCGAGATTTCTACCTTGAATCCTGAAAACCGCATGCAGGACCGCGGCTGGTAAGGAGATGCTATGGTGAAAATCGGAGTCCTGGGGTTACAGGGTGCAGTTCGTGAGCATATTTGGGCAATTGAAGCCTCCGGTGCAGAGGGAATGGTCATTAAGCGTCCTGAGCAGCTGGAAGAAATGGACGGATTGATTATTCCTGGCGGTGAAAGCACAGCAATCCGCCGGTTAATCGATAAGTATGGATTTATGGATGAACTGAAAAAATTCGCTGCAGACGGCAAGCCGATGTTTGGGACTTGTGCCGGTCTTATCCTACTTGCCAAAGAACTGGTAGGCTATGAAGCGCCGCATATTGGTGTAATGGATGTAAAGGTTGAACGAAATTCATTCGGCCGCCAGCGTGAAAGTTTTGAAGCTGACATTGATATTGCTGGAGTTGGAAATGATTTTTCAGCAGTATTCATCCGTGCGCCTCATATCGTGGAAGCTGGAGAAAATGTAGAAGTGCTTGCCAAGCATAATGACAGGATCGTCGCGGCACGTGACGGCCAGTATTTAGGCTGTTCCTTCCATCCGGAATTAACAGATGATTACAGGCTGATGAACTATTTTGTAAAGATGGTTGAAGAATCAAAGAGTAAAAATTTTGCATAAACAGCTTGCAAGTCGAACATAATTGTAGTAAATTATGTATTAAAATTTGATACTTAAAAGCAATGAGAGGGAATAGTAGCTTGTTTTCATTCTTTAGAGAGCCGGTGGATGGTGCAAACCGGTGTCTGAAACAAAGGAATCCGCCCTCGAGCAGAGTATGGAACGCCATTATGGCCAGTAAATACTTTCGGTAAAAACCGTTATTTTATGAGTGGAAAGCGAATTTGCTTTCAACTAGGGTGGCACCGCGGGTTAACTCTCGTCCCTTTTTGGGGACGGGAGTTTTTTATTTTTTTTTAGAAAAGGGAGGAATCATTGTGCTAGACGTAAAGTATTTAAGAGCGAATTTTGAAGAAGTTAAAAACAAGCTGCAATACCGCGGCGAAGATTTAACCGATTTCGGCAAGTTTGAAGATTTGGATGTAAAACGCAGGGAGTTAATCCTTGAAACTGAACAATTGAAGAGCCGCAGAAATGAAGTTACCCAACAGGTTGCTGCGTTGAAACGGGAAAAACAGGATGCGGACCATTTGATTGCCGAAATGCGTGAAGTAGGCGACCAAATCAAGGAATTGGATGATCAATTGCGTGTGGTTGAGGAAGAATTGGAAAATCTTATGCTAAGCATACCTAACATTCCTCATGAGAGTGTTCCAATCGGGGAAACAGAAGATGATAATGTTGAAGCCCGCAAATGGGGAGAAGTTCGCAATTTTGAATTTGAACCAAAACCTCATTGGGAGGTTGCTGAACATCTGCAGATTCTGGATTTCGAACGTGCTGGGAAAGTAACGGGAAGCCGGTTTGTATTTTATAAAGGTTTAGGAGCTCGCCTTGAGCGTGCATTGATCAGCTTCATGCTTGATCTGCATGTTGATGAGCATGGATACAAGGAAATTCTTCCTCCGTACATGGTCAACCGCGCAAGCATGACTGGTACTGGACAGCTGCCTAAGTTTGAAGAGGATGCTTTCAGGATTGAAAGTGAAGATTATTTCTTGATTCCGACTGCAGAAGTTCCTGTAACCAATATGCACCGCGATGAAATTCTAAGTGGAGAAGAGCTGCCGATCAGCTATGCAGCATACAGTGCGTGCTTCCGTTCTGAAGCAGGATCTGCTGGACGCGATACACGCGGATTGATACGCCAGCATCAGTTCAATAAAGTTGAATTAGTGAAGTTTGTTAAGCCTGAGGATTCTTATAATGAGCTTGAAAAGCTTACTGGGCATGCTGAAAAGGTTCTGCAGCTGCTTGGCCTTCCATACCGAGTGCTAAGCATGTGTTCAGCGGACCTTGGCTTTACCGCTGCTAAGAAGTACGATATCGAAGTTTGGATTCCGAGCTATGGTACGTACAGAGAAATTTCTTCTTGCAGTAATTTTGAGGGCTTCCAGGCACGCCGTGCGAATATCCGTTTCCGCCGTGAAGCAAAGGCGAAGCCAGAGCATGTGCATACATTGAACGGATCTGGACTTGCGATTGGCAGAACGGTTGCTGCCATCCTTGAGAACTACCAACAGGCTGATGGCAGTGTCATCATCCCTGAAGTATTGCGTCCATATATGCGCAATCGTGATGTAATCACTCCAGAATAAAAGAAACTTTTTTTCTTATCGGGCAGGAAATTTTCCTGCCCGAAAAAATATTTGAATTTCTGTTGACGATGAATGTAATACATGATATTATAGTTCTTGTCGATACGGAGGTATACCCAAGTTCGGCTGAAGGGATCGGTCTTGAAAACCGACAGGCGGGTAACACCGCGCGGGGGTTCGAATCCCTCTACCTCCTCCATTAACTTAAACATTAAGCATTAACGCATAAAAACAATTTGGAGATTGTGTAAAAAAACCCGTTACGGATGTAGCGGGTTTTTTTATATTTGTTTTTACTGAACATAGGTGGCGATAAGGATTCTACGTTCCCGAAAAGGAACCACCTGCATTGTCTGCAGAAAAAATTCAACCCTATAAAAACAAAAGCCGCACAATTGGCGGCTTATTTTTTCAATAATTGAGTTTGTTTGATGTGAGTTGCGATTTTCTCAACAATTGGCTCTATTGATTCAGGGTTGTTGAAAAGATCGTAATCGTTGATATTCAAACGCAGTACCGGGCATGCGTTGAAATTGTTGATCCAGTTTTCATAACGTCCGTGCATTTCTTCCCAGTAAGATATTGGTGTCTGCTGTTCCATTGGGCGGCCTCTCAGCTTGATGCGTTCAAGGATGTCATCGATTGAGCCTTCTAGATAAATCAACAGGTCCGGATGTGGGAAGTATGGTGTCATGACCATCGCATCAAACAGGCTTTTATAAGTTTCATAATCCACAGGGGACATTGTGCCTTTTTCATAGTGCATTTTTGCGAAAATGCCTGTGTCTTCATAAATGGAACGGTCCTGGATAAAGCCTCCGCCATATTCAAAAATCCTTTTTTGCTCTTTGAAGCGTTCAGCAAGGAAATAGATTTGCAAATGGAAGCTCCAGCGTTCAAAATCAGCATAAAATTTATCAAGATAAGGGTTTGTATCTACTTTTTCAAAGGATGTACGGAAACGCAGGGCATCTGCCAGGGCATTCGTCATTGTGGATTTACCGACTCCTACTGTACCGGCAATCGTGATGACCGCATTGGCTGGGATGTCATATTTTACTCTAAGATTCATGGTTGTACGCTCCTTTTCCTTAATGATGCAGTCAATTGGTCTATGATCAGCTGTAGGTCAGCTTCATTTTTAACGAAATCGAGATCATCTCCACTGAAACGAAGAACAGGGATTTCCGGATGCTCCTGTTCGAATTGGAACATAGCCTGTTCGTAATCAAGAGATAATTGCTCAAGGTATAGTGGGCTGATGTTCTTTTCAACTTCGCGGCCGCGCATCTTGATTCGCTTCAAAAGTGTGTCGAGACTGGCGGTCAGATAGATGATGACATTAGGCTTTGGCATATCTTTTGTCAGGATTTGATAAATAGCGAGGTACTTATTGTATTCCTGTTCATTAAGAGTCCGCTGTGCGAAGATCAAGTTTTTCATTATATGGTAATCAGCAACGACAGGCTTGTTTTGGCTGATGTAATGTTCATTAATATCTCCAAGCTGCTTGTATCGATTACATAGGAAAAACATCTCTGTCTGGAAACTCCATTCTTCTATATCATCATAAAATTTCCCCAAGAATGGATTTTCATCGACAATTTCCTTCAAAAGAGCAAATTGAAATTGCTCGGAAATGGCACGGGCAAGTGATGTTTTTCCGATGCCAATCGGTCCTTCAACCGTTATAAAAGGTGTACCTTCCACAGCATGTCCTCCCTCTCCGTTGTTTCAAAGTAACAATAATATATTCTCACTTTGAAAATTATCTAGCTCCAGCGCCTATCTACTTAGCTTGCCTAAGAATGGCAACGTCGACCATTGCTACAGGACGTGGCGTTTCTTGTCGACAATTTCTATATTTAAAAGGCGCTTTTGCTTTTCTATGTGGTTTACATTTCTGGCATATAAATAGCAAAATCCATTTTATCACACCATGGCATAGAATGGATACGGAATATTAAGAGCCAATTTTAACAAAAAACAAGACAGCCGCATGAATACTGCGCCTGTCTAATATTATCGAATCGTGTAAAAATTTTTTAGGATATTTATTTTTTTATAAAATTTAGGCAATTTTAAAATTTCTAGGTGAAAAGAAGGACTTTTATTTTTAAGAGGGCCTTTTGAATACATTGAAATTTTCCTGGATCAACAGCCAGTTTTGCGGGAAGGAAAGCCCGAGTTTCCAGTAGCTCATCCCTCTTATCTTCAACTCTTTGATCAAATCGAATTTTGCCTGGATGGAGCGGGCATCCTCAAACCAGACCTCATGCTGTTTCCCATCAGCTGCGGTATATTTAAAGGTCGGTGCCTGAGCTTTCGTATCATATTGTATAGGAACATTGTATTTTGCAGCCAGTTCAATGCCCTGCTGCGGACTGATTGCCTTAGCTACGCTACCTTGCACAAATGGAAGGGTCCAATCATAGCCATATAGGTTCTGGCCCATCATGATTTTTCCAGGAGGGATTTCGGTAATGGCATACTCCAGCACTTGGCGGACAGGCCCTATTGGTGAAACTGCCTGAGCAGGTCCGCCGCTATATCCCCATTCATAGGTCATAATCACCACGAAGTCGACAATTTCTCCGTGCGCCTTGT
>NZ_JBAVFI010000660.1:0-4517 GCF_049588175.1 Mesobacillus sp. | reverse complement strand
AAGTGATAGAGGGCAGCACTCGTTCAATAATTTCGAATTGTTTTTCCCTGATTCTGAAATATTGATAATATAAATTTTCATCTCTTAAAAAATTATTTTCCACATCCAGAAGCGCAAGTGCCTTTGCCTTTTCAATTAAACTTGCTGTTTCTGTCAATTCTCTGCCATCCCAACTGCTGTCATTAATCTTTATGTAGATTGCGATTTCGCTGAAAATTTTCTTGAAAAGAACCTCTATTTCCCGCTGGTATTCTTCCAGTTTATTATCAACGCTGGGCATGTAAAAATTCATGATCAAGGCAACTCCAATGCCAATCGTGATAATTCCGAGCTCATTCAAAAGCAAACCGGAAGTTACATTTCCAGCCGAATAAATATGCATGATAATGACACTGCTGGATACGACTCCTTCTTTGGCGCCAGCCATTACGACAGTTGGAATAAAAAAGAGCAATAGCAGCCCAATGACAATCGGATGATACATAATCCCTTCAAAGAAAATGGCTGAAAAAATCATAGCGATTATACAGGCAAGGAAACGATGCCAAGATGCCTGAAGTGACCGTTTCTTAGTAACCTGGATGCAAAGAATCGTCAAAATCCCTGCAGATACAAAATTCCCGAATCCGAGATACTGGGCAATCATAATTGATGCTGCTGTACCCAGCGCTGTTTTTAATGTGCGATAGCCAATTCTAAATTTCACCTTTATTTCTCCTAACTCAGAATGCTTAAGCGGAAATTACACTGGGCCTTATCCTGACCCATACATAAGAAAATAAAAAAGATGACCATACCTTATAAGATATGGTCACCCTCTAGTTTAGCAAAAAGGCGAAGCATTACAAAAACAACGCTTGCTTTCTAGAGCATTTTTTCAAGGAAGACTTTTGCTCTCTCGCTTTTCGGACTGCCAAAAAATTCTGAAGGCGGAGCATCCTCAACCAGCACACCGCCATCAAGGAACAATACTCTGTCTGCAACTTCACGGGCAAATCCCATCTCATGTGTGACAATCGCCATTGTCATTCCAGTATGAGCTAGGGATTTCATTACCTCAAGTACCTCTTTTACCATTTCCGGGTCAAGTGCAGAGGTTGGTTCATCAAAAAGCATCACTTCAGGGTTCATTGCCAGCGCGCGCGCAATCGCTACACGCTGCTTCTGGCCTCCTGAAAGTCTGTTTGGATATTCATTTGCCTTTTCGGAGAGTCCGACCTTTTCCAGGAGTGCTAGTCCGTGCTTATCAGCTTCCTCCTTTGACATGCCCTTCACTTTAATTGGTGCATATGTCACATTCTGCAGCACCGTCATATGAGGGAACAAGTGAAAGTGCTGAAATACCATACCAACATTTTCACGGACTTTCTTGATATTTGTTTTCTTGTCAGTTATGTTCTCTGAGCCAATAAAAATTTGGCCGCTGGTTGGCTGTTCAAGCAAATTCATACAGCGGAGGAAGGTTGATTTCCCTGATCCTGAAGGACCAATGATCGCAACTACTTCGCCGTTCTCAATATTAGTAGTAATGCCCTTCAAAACCTCCAGCTTACCAAAAGATTTATGAAGATTTTGTACATTAATCACTTTGTCTCATTCTCCTTTCAACTGCCTTGCCGATAAATGTCAAGGAGATGACCATTAGATAATATATAATGCCCGCAAATATAAGCGGTTCGAAAAATCTGTACTGCTCGCCGCCCACAATATATGATCTGCGCATAATATCATCAACTGCGATGACCGTAACAATCGCAGATTCTTTAGTAAGGGTAATGAATTCATTCATCAATGCTGGCAGGATATTCTTCATAGCCTGTGGCAGGATGATATCCCACATCATCCGTTTGTTAGGAACGCCTAGTGCCATGGCTGCTTCTTTCTGGCCTTTATCTACAGCTAAAATCCCCGCGCGGATAATCTCAGAAATATATGCTCCAGAGTTTAAAGAGAATGAAATGACAGCCGCTGTATAAGCGGCGATTTCGAAGCCGATGATTTGTGGTGCACCATAATAAATGATCATCAGCTGCAGGATTAGCGGAGTACCACGAAAGATCGAAGTATAAAGATCAGCAAACCAATTCAAGGCCTTTGATGAGCTGATTTTGAATATGGCAAGGATGATGCCAAATGCAAAACCAAGCAGGCCTGCAACCAATACAATTTTAAGAGTAACGCCGATTCCCTTTAATATATATGGCAATGAAGGGAGGATGGCGGTAAAATCCAGATTCATATTATTAACAACCCTCTCTATCTATTTCATGAAGGAGAAAGGCGCCCAGAAAGACATAACCATTCTGAACGCCTGTTTTTTATTCTTACTTTTCTCCGCCAAACCATTTAACAACTAACTTTTCCACTTCGCCATTTTCCATTTTTTCTTTAAGCACTTTATTAAATTCAACCGTCAGCTTGCTTCCTTTAGGGAAAGCGATGGCAGAGCCTGCATCTTCTTGGCTTTCCTCTTCAATAGTGAAGCCTGAAAGATCCTTATCATTTTTGAAGTAGCCTTCTGCTACAGTATCTTCGATGATGGCTGCGTCAATACGTCCAGCCTTGATTTCTTGAATCAATTCAGGAATTCTTGTACGCTTTTCTACTTTAATTTTTACTGTTTCGCCAATCTCTTCTGCCTTGCCTTCCTGGATAGAAGCTAGCTGAACACCAACTGTCTTTCCTTTAAGATCTTCAATTGACTTAATGTTGCTGTCCTTTGCTGAAACAATCATATGATTAGCTGTATAGTAAACATCTGAAAAATCTACGCTTTCTTTGCGCTCATCAGTAGGAGTCATACCAGCCATAACAAAATCAACGCGGTCAGCCTGGATTGCACCAATTAGGCCATTGAAATCCATATCTTTAACTTCTACCTCATAACCAAGCTCACCAGCGATCAGGTTTGCAAGGTCAATATCAAAACCAATGATTTCATCACTTTTAGCAGTTTCAACATATTCAAAAGGAGGGTAGTCTGCTGAAGTACCCATTGTTAATACTTTCTTTTCTTCACCGTTGCCGCCTGCATTCTCTTCTTTTTCTTTTGATGATGTACCGCAAGCAGCCAAAACTCCCATAATTAAAATACTGATCATAAAAATAGATAATGCCTTTTTCATTTGTTTTCCTCCTATAGCTTTTAGAAAATTTTATATTTTTAAAATCAATAAATATATTATTATCTGAAACCTCATAGCTTTTCAAGTATGATCCATTGATAATAAATATTCAACATAATGCATTTTAACACATACTCATATTTATGCAATAATATTTTTAAATATAAAATTATAAAAACAAAAAAGAATCCCAAATAGTATGGGATTCTCAAAATTAAACTATACTTCTTCACAGATTTCTTCGAATGCATTCTGCAGTTTATTCACTACCGCCATAGGGTCGTGACCCTCTATCTCATGGCGCTCGATCATGGTCATTAACTTTCCATCCTTCAGCAAGGCAAAAGATGGGGATGAAGGCGGGTAACCTGTGAAGTAGCTTCTTGCTTTTTCTGTAGCTTCTTTATCCTGTCCAGCAAATACAGTTACAAGCTGGTCAGGGCGCTTATCGTAGTGTAGGGAATGCGCCGCAGCTGGACGAGCAATGCCACCGGCACAACCGCACACGGAGTTAACCATCACTAATGTTGTTCCCTCTTTTGCTAATGCCTGTTCTACATCTTCACCTGTCGTCAATTCAGTATATCCTGCTGCCACAATTTCCTGTCGGGCCTGGCGGACAACATCATTCATGAAAAAATTGAAATCCATGCTCATATAATCTATCTCTCCTCTGCTGGAATTATCAAGTACATGGTTATATGATAACAATTAATAAAAAAATTTCAAAGTATGTTTAACTCTTCCTTATTCAGGGAAAGGTATCAGTACAGCTAGATCCATACCCCTAAACTCCCTAGATGAAGGACAACGGCATATTTACCGTTGTCCACTTTTTTTGTAAAGAATTAAAGACACAGGCTGCCCGTCGCTGGGCAGCTCATTTTTTCGCATTGAAATAGGCCTTGAACAATTCTTCAACAGCGGAAGCTACAGGCCTGCTAGCGGAAATGACTTCATTTTCCACTTTAGGGAGCAGTAGTTTTATCATTGGGTGATGAAAAAAATTCGCCTGCAATTGATCAATAATCATATCGTTCATCCACTCTTTTGCCTGGCTTCGTCTCCGGTCTGAAAAGGCGCCGCTTTCTTTTGTACTGCCATCAAATCTTGAAATGGTATGCCAAACATCCTCAATGCCTTTGTTATGCAAAGCGGAACAGGTCAAAGCGACTGTCTCCCAGCCTTTTGTGGCCGGCTGAAGAAAATGGAGAATACGGTTATATTCTTCTTTCGTCTTCCTCGCCATTTGTTCATTTGGACCATCAGCTTTATTTACTATAACGGCATCTGCAAGCTCCATTATTCCCTTTTTCATACCCTGTAGTTCATCACCAGCCCCTGTCAGAACGAGGAGCATGAAGAAATCGACCATATTCCTGACAATTACTT
>NZ_JBAVFI010000659.1:0-26376 GCF_049588175.1 Mesobacillus sp. | reverse complement strand
GAAGTATACCAATAAAACATTCACGACATTGGCCGGCAGCTTTTTACGTGTCGATATTGATCTTAGCGCTATGTTTTCAAGTCCGCGAATATTGTTATTTGTTAGTTTCTCCACCACTTCTATTGGCAAGGCAGTTTCGCAGAAATGAAGGAAGTCTGGGTCATTTAAAAGTTTATTCATAGAAAATCTCCTGCTTTAATTACTTTTTTTAGATCGTTTTGATCGCATTCTCCAATAGTTCGATGTCTTTTGATATTTCTTTTCTTAACCTGACATCATTACATCTTTGATACTCATTATGCAGCCGTCTAAGTTCCTCACGAAAAATTAGATATTCAAAGTTGTTATTCATAATCGCCCTCATTATCATTGACTATTCTAGAAAATATTTTCCCATAATTTCCTTGAGTCAAACAAATTTATTTCGAGGGGGGTGTTATGCTTACCTTAACATTAAGCAGTGACCTATTGAAAGAGGTATTTTGGTTTATTTAATTTTCCCAATGAACAGTCCTCATCATCCTTTTTTGAACTTAGAGATATGCGAATCCGTTTTAGCATAAAAGCCATACAAACAGTTAATAATTTCATTTTTTTATTCTGCATATTTAATTCGTATTCATTCACAACATTCCTTTAATTAAGAGTAATAATATTCCATAAAAAAGCATTCCTATAATTTTAAAGAATACAAGTGCGTAGATGTGATATTTATATTCAAAAAGGATAAAAACTCACGCTTTCTGCAATGAATGACTTTTTCTTCTTTTACCTGCACTAAATCAATTAACAGCATCCTATGTATATTTGGTCTTATGCGTTCTGTTTCGGGTGTGGTGCTTATAACTATCCAAGCTATCGGTACGGTGCAACAACTCCAAAAAACTCATATTATTTCTGCAAAATACTCAATTGTTCATTCGAAAATTAAAATACTGCCCGATCAAGAACAAAAGCTCATAGAAGCAACTGCCCTCAAACCAGGTGCTTTCAATATATGCACTGGAAATAATTTAACAATTACTTGCCCATAAAAAAAACTAGGAAGTGCGAGCTTCCTAGTTCGATATTATTCTTCTTCAGTTCCTAAAAGGAAATCAGGGTTCAGGTCTTCGAACTCGTCGTCATCGACACCGTGGCCCCATTCATCATCGTCACAGTCGCAGCCACCTGGATGGATCAGGACACATACCTTCGTTTCTCCGATGACTTCGACTAAGAATTCCCTTTCTACATGTACGATGATCTTGTTGCCATTTGGCGAGATGACTGCTTCGATGCAGTTAGGCTGCTGTAGCACTTCGACAAGCACATCGTGGTCATCCATGCAATCGGGGTCGCGGTATTTAAGCTTGATGACATCGCAGTACGTTACTTTCTCTGTTACTACTTCTGTTCTTGTATTATCATCAAAGGAATACCAGATATTGATGTCATAAGCCCCGCTTACCTCAACTGTTTTGCCAACCTTTTTTGCTTTATACTTATGGTTTATGACCCAAGCGCCTAGAATGCTGCTCGGATGATGCGCTGGGTTGATCGTATGATTGGACTGTGTAAACTTTCGTCCCTTCGCTACGACGGCTTTCGTAATAATCTCTCTGTATTCTCCCATTGCGAGCGAAACCTCCTCAATCTTTTTCAATTCATCCTATGCGTGATATTAGACTAGTGTGCGATTAATTTTAGAACAGCTAGTAAAAACTTAGGCATAGTTCATTGTATGCCCATTCGCGGTGAATGTTCCCGATTGATGAAAAACTGGAGGCAAGAACATAAAAAAACATGGCATCTATCTTGTATAGATGCCATGTTCTAAAATAATGTTTATTGTTTAATGACTGCAGCTGCTGCCACAGCTCTCGCCATTTTTGATTGCTGCGCCTGTTTCCCCGCGAAGAACATCTCCGCCAGTTGAAGCGACAACCTCATCCGTAACGGTATTTGAGATCGTTGTAGCAATTAACTGAAGCAGATCATTTACTTCCATTTGAGATTGCTTGAACTCCTGTACCACTGGAATTTCGTCAAGCTGCTGCTCTAATGAAGCAATTTTTTCTTCTGTCTTTTGAAGTGCTTCTGACTTTCCGTAGTGCTGGAAGTTTACTGCCTGTTTTTGCAAACCTTTAATAGAAGAAATAATGGTTTTTACTTTTTCATTTTCGTGAATTTGCGCTTCTGCTCGCTTGAAAAAGTCAACTTCCTCCGTCTCAGCAATCATTAATGCTATTTCTCTTGAACGCTTGATAATGTCATCTTTATTATATTTAGCCATCTTACTTCACCTCAACTGGTTCAAATTCTTCGATCATTTCCCCGTTTAATGACCACGTTTTTGCATTTGTAATTTTCACTTTCACAATTTTGCCAATCGCTGTAATGGGACCTGCAAAATTCACAAGCTTCATCTTGCTTGTGTAGCCCGCAAGGACATCAGGGTTATTCTTGCTTTCGCCTTCTACCAGCACCTCAACAATCTGATCCTGATATTTTTTCATAGACTGCGCAGATTGCTCATTAACCAGTGCATTCAAACGCTGCAAACGCTCTTTCTTTACTTCCATCGGGACATTGTCCTGCATTTTAGCTGCAGGTGTGCCTTCCCTTGGAGAATAAATAAAGGTATATGCACCCTCAAAGCCAACTTCACGAACAAGGGACATTGTTTCTTCAAATTGCTCCTCTGTTTCATTTGGATAGCCTACAATGATATCAGTAGTCATAGTAGCATTAGGGATTGCAGCCTTAATTTTACTGACTAGCTCAAGATATTGTTCACGTGTATATTTACGTGCCATAATCTTTAATACATCAGTGGAACCAGACTGTACCGGCAGATGGATATGATCCATCAAATTACCGCCTTTAGCGAGCACTTCAATCAAATGATCATCAAAGTCGCGAGGATGGCTTGTAGTAAACCGGATTCTGGGAATATCTATTTTACGAATTTCATCCATCAGGTCACCCAGACCATACTTCATATCAGTTAAGTCTTTACCGTACGCGTTTACGTTTTGCCCAAGCAGGGTAATTTCCTGATAGCCCTGTGCAGCAAGCTGGCGTACTTCCTGGATGATATCTTCAGGACGACGGCTGCGCTCCTTGCCGCGAGTATAAGGGACGATGCAGTATGTGCAGAACTTATCACAGCCATACATAATGTTAACCCATGCCTTAATATTGCCCCGGCGCACTTTAGGAAGGTTTTCGATTACATCCCCTTCCTTAGACCAAACCTCAATAACCATTTCCTTCGACATATATGCTTCATGAAGGATGTTTGGCAAACGGTGGATATTATGTGTTCCAAAAATCATATCGACCTGGTTATATGTTTTTAAAATCTTGTTTACGACTGATTCTTCCTGTGACATACAGCCACAAACGCCCAACAGGAGATCGGGCTTTTCTTTTTTCAAATGTTTAAGATGTCCAAGCTCTCCAAATACCTTATTTTCGGCATTTTCTCTGATTGCACAAGTATTTAAAAGAATGACATTTGCATCTTCCACCGTGTCAGTAGGTTCATAACCAAGGTTTAAGAAGATTCCAGCCATTACTTCTGTGTCATGTTCATTCATCTGACAGCCATACGTGCGGATATAGAACTTGCGCCCCTGGCCCATTCCCTGGAACTGCTCGGGAATGGCAAAGTCCTTATGATACGCCACTTCTTCCTTGCCGCGTTTCTTCGCATCCTTCAAGGAAGGGGCTGTATAAACTGTTTCAAAGTACTTGCTGTAATCCTTATCGGATTTTTTGTCCGAAGAATTAGCAGACTGTACTTGTTGGCTTTCCAAGCGTTGTTTTTCGTTCATTGTAGATCCCCTTTCGTTAGAAAAGCGTGAGCGATATGAACCGCTACGAATTGCATTTATCCGCTGCTATGCATAAGGGTCTTATTAGCAGATCATGCAGTATGAATACGGTCAGGCGCTGGAGGCTAAATCCAGAAAGCTACCGCATTTTTAAAAACAGGGCAAATGGATTTGAAACCCTGAAAATATTAAATATACACATTATAATAGTATAAACTCTTCAATCAATGAAAACAATAGTAGGCGCCGGAAATACAGCATTCCTTCAGAAAAAGCCTGTCTAATATCCCATATTACCTCAACAATACATCTTTAGGTGTGATGGTTGTCACTTATCAATGATAATAAAAACCCCAATCAACAATGATTGGGGTCTAATATTGTCCAGTCCTAGCACCTTTTAGGATTAAGAGACTTTTTTTTACATGAATTCTGCAACGAGCTTATCAAAGTGAGCTTGATCAAGCTTAAGGTCTGCATTTGCAAGCGGAGTTTCTGAGTACCCGCTTACTAGCTCCTGGTATGATTTGCGCTCGGTGTTTTGATAGATTAACCCAGTTACAAGTCCATCATGCTTCATCAAAGTTTGCATTGCAGCTTCACGATTTGATGGGTCATATCCTTCGATATCGCTAAGCTTTGTCAGGTTTTCTTTGAACCAGTCATATGTGTTTACTTTATTGTAAGTAACACATGGGCTGAACACGTTGATTAAAGAGAAACCTTCGTGATTGATTCCTGCTTCGATAAGAGCAGTTAAATCCTTAAGGTCGGTTGAGAAGCTTTGTGCCACGAATGTAGCGCCAGCAGTCAATGCCAATTCCATTGGAGAAATCGCTTGTTCGATTGAGCCCATTGGAGTTGATTTTGTCTTGAATCCAGCAGCTGAACGTGGGGAAGTTTGTCCCTTTGTCAAACCGTAAATCTGGTTATCCATGACGATATAAGTAATATTGATGTTGCGGCGGATTGCATGGACTGTATGTCCCATACCAATCGCAAATCCATCACCATCTCCACCAGAAGCGATAACTGTCAAATCACGGTTGGCCATTTTCACACCCTGTGCGATAGGAAGAGCACGACCATGGATTCCGTGGAATCCGTAAGAGTTAATATATCCGGAGATACGGCCAGAACAGCCGATACCTGAAATGACTGCCAAGCCTTCTGGCTCTAATCCAACATTCGCAGCAGCACGCTGAATTGCCGCCTGTACAGAGAAGTCGCCACAGCCTGGGCACCAGTTTGGTTTTACATTATTGCGAAATTCTTTAAAAGTCGCCATCCTAGAACAACTCCTTGCATTTTGTGTGGACTTCCTGCGGCAAGAATGGATTTCCGTCATACTTGAGGATCTTAGTGATCTTCTCATGACTTCCCACGTTCATCTTCATAATGTTTGCCAGCTGTCCTGTTGCATTATTTTCAATGACTGCAACCTTCTTTGCAGATTTAACAAGCTGCATCATTTCTTCAGCTGGGAATGGATGGATCAGGCGCACATGTGCGTGGTTTACTTTCAAACCATCCTTCTCAAGTCGTGCCATTGCTTCTTCAATAGCACCACGTGTAGAGTTGAAACCTACGATCAATAGATCAGCTTCCTCATGAGGAGCGTTTGTATGGATTGGCGTATCGAACTTCAGATTGCTAATCTTGCGGAAGCGTTTATCCATCTGGGCAATACGGTTCGCTGCAGATTCTGAAGGTTTTCCAGTTTCGTCATGCTCAACACCAGTAACATGGTGGATGCCGTTCTTCATTCCTGGGACTACACGTGGTGATACACCATCTTCAGTCACTTCATAACGCTTAAAGTAACCCTTGTCATCAATTTCAGGAAGTGCTTCAGTAGCTAATTTACCACGGCGGATTTCAACCTTGTCAAACTCAAGCGGTTCAACAGTTTGTTTTCCAAGTGATAGTTGCAAGTCAGTCAAAACAATAACCGGGCACTGATATTCTTCAGCAAGGTTAAATGCTTCAGCGGCATCATAGAATGCTTCCTGTACAGTACTTGGAGCCATAACAATCTTTGGAATCTCACCGTGAGTTCCATAAATCATTGCCATAAGGTCTGATTGTTCCTGTTTAGTTGGAAGACCTGTTGATGGGCCGCCACGCTGAGTGTCAACAATAACAAGCGGAGTTTCAGTGATACCTGAAAGACCGATTGCTTCCATTTTCAATGAAAGACCAGGACCTGCAGAAGCTGTAAGCGCACGTACACCGCCATAGTTAGCACCGATTGTCATTGTAACTGCCGCAATCTCATCTTCTGTCTGGATAACTGTTCCGCCAAGAGCAGGAAGTTTCTTGATCAAGTATTCCATGATTTCTGATGCAGGTGTGATTGGGTATGCGGCCATGAAACGGCAGCCCGCTGCGACAGCTCCAAGTGCGATTGCATCGTTACCAATCATAAATAGGCGTTTTTGACCATCCGCTTTTTCAAGCTGCATAGTTTCGGAATCGCCTAATTGTTGTTTCGTATATTCGTAGCCCGCTTTGATGGCTTCCATATTTTTATCGACAACTTGTTGTCCTTTGCGTCCGAAGATTTCCTGGACGACTTCTTCAAAAACTTGGATATCCAAGTCTAAAATAGCACTAGTCGCACCGATGGCAACCATGTTTTTCATAAGAGATGTTCCCAGTTCAGTAGCCATTTCCGTAAATGGAACCGCATACATAGCGGCTTTAGTATCCTCTGGCTTCTTTGGGTCAAACTTAGCATCAGCAATAATTACGCCATTCTCATGCAATTCTTTGTAGTTTACATCGATTGTTTCCTGGTCGAAAGCTACAAGAATATCTAAATCGTCAGAAATAGATCGAACCTCTGTAGTGCTTACTCGAATCTTGTTATTTGTATGCCCGCCTTTGATACGTGATGAAAAGTGACGGTAGCCATACAAGTAGTAGCCTAGACGGTTCAATGCAATAGAGAAAATTTCCCCGGTAGATTCAATTCCTTCTCCCTGCTGTCCGCCAACTTTCCATGAAAGTTGATTGATCATCCCTTACACCCCTTTAGATACGTAAAAAAATATGTAAAAACGCTTCGTTATTAAGTGTAGCACTGTCATTCACTAGATTAACGGTATTCAAACAAAATCCAATCTGAAATCTAGCAAAAGGATGGTACTAAACGCTTACAATTCTAGACCTATGTGAAAAAAAAAGCAACCCTTTATAAGGAAATATTGACGAAAATATGAATATTTTTTTATTTATTAAAATATTACAAGTTTATCGCCTTCCGCTTTTAGCTTAAAAGCAGACAAACCCCTTGCTGCTATTGAGTTCTTCCATTTCCCCATGGAAGTCTTTTTGCCATATTTGAAAATAAAAACTTCTCTACTTGTATATCAGAATAATATTTTTGCAATACATTCCATAGGTTTTCGTATTGATCGTTTCCTGCGAGCTTATTCACAGTAAATTCGATTCCATCGAAATCAGAGCCAAATCCTACATGGTTCTCTCCCCCTAAAGAACAAACGTACTCCAAGTGCCGTAACACGTCATCAATAACGGCCTGCTTAGTCCCCGATAAAAATTCCGGCACAAATGTAATGCCCATTACTGAGTCCCGTTCAATCAATGCTTTTATCTGGTCATTCCGCAGGTTACGCGGATGTGGACATAGAGAATGACAATTAGAATGTGAAGCAAACATATGCCTGCTGGTTTCGATTACATCCCAGAATCCCCGCTCTGATAGATGGGATACATCGCAAGCTGTATTTGTTTCGTTCAACACCTTTATCACCTGTTTGCCGAACCTTGAAAGGCCTGCTCCTCGTTCTTCCAGAGCTCCGTCAGCAACATAATTCCCATAATTCCAGGTTAACCCCACTGCTCTGACTCCCAGCCTCAGCAGTGTTCGCAATTTCAACAAATCCTGTCCAATTGCGTCGCATCCCTCAAGCGTCAGCATCGCCCCTATTTCATTTTCTCCCAGCTCACGTATATCCTCATTGCTTTTTACCAGCTTCATCTGCGGATAGGGCGAAAGGACCTTCTCGTAAAATAAGTCTACCATCCTGAGTGCTGCCTGAAATTTCAAATCAGGATGGACCGACTCCGGGACATAGATGGCAAAGAATTGAACATTGGTCTTTGAAGTGGTCAACCGCTCAAGATTTACCTGCAATTCCTTAGAGTTGCCGAAATTGAGGTCTGGATTCATAAATAACTTATATAATACATCACAGTGAGCATCGAATATTTTCATTTGGACTCCTCCTATTCTTATTGATAATACGGCAAAAAACGAAAGAAACCTGCTTGCATAAGCAAACAGGCAGATGATCTGAACCATTTAAAAACCACATTCTATCTTTATGGCGGACTTGCACCAGAGTTACCTAGGTTCTACGATTAGTTTGATTGCCGTACGTTCTTCGCCATCAATCAGGATATCAGTAAATGCCGGGATGCATATTAAATCGACGCCGCTAGGTGCTACGAACCCTCTTGCGATCGCTACTGCCTTTACGGCCTGATTTAATGCACCCGCTCCAATCGCCTGAATTTCTGCGCCGCCTCTTTCACGCAGTACTCCAGCAAGCGCACCAGCTACAGAATTAGGATTAGATTTTGCTGAAACTTTTAATATTTCCATTCCTGGCTCCTCCTTATATTGTCCCGATCCTGGATGCCATAAGTGGACATACAGGTTTGTTTGTTCCACTGCTACTATATTCAGGAGGAAGCCTACATATGACCCGCAATATAAAAACTGCGGAGAAAGCCGTGAAAAAAGATTCTATTGATTACGTATATAATGGATGGTCATCATTGACAAGGATCGTTTGAATCTTCACTGCCTTGCCTGTTTTCTTGTCAAGGTCAATCAAAACAGCAGATAGTTGAGACCGTCCGTCCTTCGCCACCTCAAACCTCGTCGGCAGGCTGGTCAAAAACCTTCTGAGGACTGCTTCTTTCTCGACGCCTAATATGCCGTCATATGGACCCGTCATGCCTACATCGGATAAAAAGGCTGTACCATCAGGCAGAATCCTCTGATCCGCTGTCTGGACATGAGTATGCGTTCCTACGACTGCTGATACTTTACCGTCAAGGTACCAGCCCATTGCTTGCTTTTCACTTGTTGCCTCTGCGTGGAAATCCACAAAAATCAGCGGCGTTCTTTTCCTTGCTTCTTCAATCAATTCATCTGCTTTTTTAAATGGACAATCAATCGGAGTTAAAAATGTTCTGCCCTGTAAATTGATGATCGCAAGCTCTTCCTGATTAATCTTTAAGTAAACAATGCCCTTTCCTGGTACTTCTTCAGGGAAATTGGCAGGTCTGACGAGATATTTCGCATTATCAATAAATTCAAAAATGTCACGGTTATCCCAGGCATGATTTCCAAGTGTTACAGCCTGGGCTCCCTGTTCAAGAAATTGGCGATAAATCTTTTCAGTTATCCCTTTTCCGCTGGCCGCATTTTCACCATTGATGATCGTCACTGTCGGCCGATATTTTTCTTTCAACTTTGGCAGGTATTCGGTTACCATATCCCGTCCCGGAGAACCTACAACGTCTCCCACAAATAAAATCCGCATCAAAATTCCCTTTCCTGTCTCAAATTTAGCAGTATAAATCAAATTGTATCATATTCACACATCTATAAGAAAATCTATTGGTACGCGTATATTAATATAACATCATCAACAAATAAAAAAAGCGGTGCATAAGCACCGCTTTATTTTGCGTATTCAACTGCCCGTGTCTCACGAATGACTGTGACTTTGATATGTCCTGGATAATCGAGTTCTTCTTCGATTTTCTTACGGATATCTCTAGCCAGGCGGTGTGCCTGCAGGTCATCGATTTGGTCAGGTCTAACCATGATCCTGATTTCTCTGCCAGCTTGGATTGCAAACGATTTTTCGACGCCCTCATAAGACTCAGAGATTTCTTCCAATCTTTCAAGACGTCTAATATAGTTTTCAAGCGCTTCGCTGCGGGCACCAGGCCTTGCAGCTGACAATGCATCAGCAGCAGCAACGAGTACCGCAATGACAGAAGTAGGCTCTGTATCGCCATGGTGAGAAGCTATACTGTTGATTACAACAGGATGCTCTTTATACTTTGTAGCAAGTTCGACCCCGATTTCAACGTGGCTACCCTCTACTTCATGGTCAATCGCCTTTCCAATGTCATGCAGAAGTCCTGCACGGCGAGCTAATGTTTCATCTTCACCTAACTCTGCAGCAAGCAATCCGGACAACTGCGCTACCTCAATTGAATGCTTTAGAACATTCTGTCCGTAGCTAGTTCTGTACTTCAAGCGGCCAAGAATTTTTATTAAGTCTGGGTGCAACCCGTGAACTCCCACTTCAAAGGTTGTTTGTTCTCCAACCTCGCGAATATGTTCATCCACTTCACGGCGCGCCTTTTCGACCATTTCCTCAATTCGAGCCGGATGAATACGTCCATCTTGAACAAGCTTTTCTAGAGCTAAACGGGCTGTTTCACGTCTGATTGGATCAAAACCGGAAAGGATAACTGCTTCCGGAGTATCATCAATAATGAGGTCAATTCCCGTTAACGTTTCCAGGGTACGGATATTCCGTCCCTCACGTCCGATAATGCGTCCCTTCATTTCATCATTCGGAAGGTTTACGACTGACACAGTTGTTTCAGCAACATGGTCAGCTGCGCATCGTTGGATGGCAAGTGAAAGAACTTCCTTCGCTTTTTTATCGGATTCCTCTTTCGCCCTGTTTTCGTTTTCCTTAATCATTAAAGCAATGTCGTGAGCCAGTTCTTGCTCAGTCCGTTCCAAAATGATGGATTTAGCCTCATCGCGCGTTAAGCCCGAGATGCGTTCAATTTCAGCCTGCTGATTTCGTACCATCTCGTCCACTTTGCTTTCCATCTCTTCAATATGCTGTTGTCTTTTGGAAAGAGCATCATCTTTTCGCTCTAAAAGATTCTCACGTTTATTCAACGAATCATCTTTGCGATCAAGATTCTCCTCTTTTTGCAATAAACGATTTTCTTGTTTTTGCAGTTCATTTCTTCGCTCACGAACTTCACGTTCTGCTTCAGTACGTAGTTTGTGAAGTTCATCCTTAGCCTCCAGCAGGGCTTCCTTTTTCATAGCCTCTGCATCACGCTTCGCATCTTCAATAATCTGCTCAGCAGCGTTTCTGGCACCTGCAACTTTTGCTTCCGCAACGGATTTACGATAAAAATAGCCAACAACTGCACCGACGAATAGGCCAAGCAAAATGGAGATGATTGAAATAATAAGATCCATCATTTTCACCTCCTCTTGCTATGAACTTGTGTTACGTTTTTTAAAGTGTCGGCATGTACATTGTTTCAAGCATCAATATACAGCTCTAATGCTTCTAAACGTTTTTAATACCATGAAAATGTAAAATATACATTTTTAATTGTAAAGCTGCTAAATTTTATTGTCAAGGGTTTGTCCCCCAAGGATTTGAAACCTTTTTATTCATTATTCATTTTTTTCTATTTTTTATGGATACAAACTAAACAAGGCCTCCCGATATCATGGGAGACCTTGTTTTCAACTTTTATTCTGAAGGCTATGTTAAATTAGACTATTGATTTCCGCTCCATGCACTCGACAGCAATCAACAGATGCTTAAAAACAACCATGACCTTTAACACAGCCATTCTTAAAAGCTTTATTTCAGTTCAAGTTCTTCCTGGTCTTCTTCACTTTCAGTAACGGTAAATTCTCCATCAAGGCCATAGTGATTCCGAATCTTCTTCTGGATTTCAAGGCGGATGGATGGGTTCTCTTTAAGGAAAATCTTTGCATTTTCCCTTCCCTGTCCAAGACGTTCTTCATTATATGAATACCATGAACCGCTCTTTTGGACGATATCGAGTTCTGAACCGATATCGATGATTTCGCCCTCTTTAGAGATTCCTTCACCGTACATGATATCAACTTCAGCTGTACGGAACGGAGGAGCAACCTTGTTCTTAACAACCTTAATCTTTGTTTTGTTACCTACCATATCATTGCCCTGCTTCAAAGTTTCAGCACGGCGCACTTCTAGACGTACGCTTGAATAGAACTTCAATGCGCGTCCACCAGGCGTAGTTTCAGGGTTACCGAACATGACACCGACTTTTTCACGAATCTGGTTAATGAAAATGGCAAGAGTCTTAGATTTATTGATAGCACCAGACAGCTTACGCAAAGCCTGAGACATCAAACGAGCCTGCAGACCTACGTGGGAATCACCCATTTCCCCTTCAATTTCAGCCTTTGGTACAAGTGCAGCAACAGAGTCAATAACGATAATATCAATTGCTCCGCTTCGAACAAGTGCTTCAGCAATTTCTAACGCCTGTTCACCAGTATCTGGCTGTGAAAGAAGAAGTTCATCAATATTAACACCAAGCTTTTGTGCATAAACAGGATCAAGAGCGTGTTCTGCATCGATAAACGCAGCTTGCCCGCCGTTAGCCTGTACTTCGGCAATCGCATGAAGCGCAACTGTTGTTTTACCTGAACTTTCTGGTCCGTATATTTCGATAACACGTCCGCGAGGATATCCGCCTATTCCTAGAGCAACATCCAATGCAAGCGAGCCACTTGGAGAAGTTGAAATCTTAGTATCTGTCTTCTCTCCCAATTTCATAACTGAGCCTTTACCAAATTGCTTCTCAATTTGTTTTAACGCCATATCTAGTGCAGCTTGACGATCACTCACTCACGTTTCCTCCTTTTATATAAAAACGAACTGGCATTCTGCCTGCCCGCAAATCTCTTATTTAATTCCTACTATTACTATACCTTTTTCACAACTGTTTGTCCATCAAAAAGTCGAACATTTATTCGTTTTTTTTCATAAACAAAAATCTGATAAAAGTGATTTTTAAATATGTTTTTAACCAATTCCCAAAGAGTCAAACCCCTAAAAACGTCATTTTCAAAAGCATTCTGTCTATTTCAGGCCCCAAAAAAAAACACGGAGCTCATCGCTTCCGTGTTCCTGCCAATCTATTAAGCAATAAAAAACAGCCATACTTTACTGCACGCGATCTGATTGCCTTCCTGGATCCGCCGAGATTAAGTTTTTCGGCATATTCTGGCTGGCCCTTTATCGATATTCCGATATATACAGTTCCTGCAGGGTAGCCTTCTAATTCATCTGGACCTGCAACGCCTGTAAAACTGATTCCAATGTCTGTGTTTAGGAGTACAGCTGTGTTAACTGCCAGTTCCTTTGCACATTCACTGCTGACGGCACCATAATTTCCTATAGTTTCTGGCTGGACGTTCACTAATCCGATCTTGGTCTCGTTTGAGTAGCAAACGATCCCTCCTTTGAAAATACTGCTCACCCCTGGAATAGAAGTAAGTTCCTGCTGGAACAAACCTCCAGTCAGACTCTCAGCTGCTGAAAGAGTTAGATCATTCTCTTTTAGAAGCTTCGAAAGTTCAGTAATAAGTGAAGTTTCGTCATAGCCATAAAAAAATTCGCCAACACGTGCCATAATATCAGCTTCAACTCTGTCAATAAGCGTTTGAGCTGTTTCTGAAGAACCATCTCTTGCGGTGAGCCTTAATGTCACTTCGCTGTCAGCTGCCAAAGGTGCAATTGTAGGATTGCTCTGGGCATCGATTAGGTCTTCGATCTTGGCTTCTAGTGCTGCCTCGCCAATTCCGAAGAAACGGAGCACCCTGGACTCGATTTTTGCCTGCCTGCCAAACATGCTGGCAATCGCTTCCTGTCCATATTTTGTGAACATTGGTTCCATCTCGGATGGTGGACCAGGGAGTAGCATATATTTGTGCTTCTCCGTTGATAGAAACATTCCTGGAGCCATTCCATTATCATTCTTCAATATAATGGATCCCTCAATCACTAGTGCCTGCCTTCGATTGTTTTCTGTCATTGCCCTGTTTGTCTTTTTAAAATAATGCTCAATTGAAACCATAGCTTCTTCATCCATTACAAGCTGTTTCCCAAGCTGTGCAGCAATCGTATCTTTTGTAAGATCATCCTTGGTAGGTCCAAGTCCTCCAGTGAACAGGATGAACTCGGCACGTTCCTGAGCAACCTTCATGGCTTGCTTTAGCCTGTCGGGGTTATCACCCACAACGGTATGATAGAAAACATTTATGCCAAGGTCAGCTAGCTGCCGTGACAGAAATCTAGCATTTGTATTGACGATTTGTCCTAGAAGCAATTCAGATCCTACTGCAATAATTTCAGCATTCATCTCCATACTCCCCCAGTGGCTGCGATTATTTTGAGTTCTTGAAAATATCCTTATTTTTCGCGAAATAGTCCCATCCAGACCAAATCGTAAAGAACATGGCTACCCATAATGCAATGTCAGCAAATGGAATCGAAATAGCTTCAAATATGATATTGTGCAGCAACAATGCAGAAATCGCGACTGTTTGTGCCCACATCTTGATCTTGCCTGGCATTTTAGCTGCTACAACCTCTCCGCCTCCTGCAAGGAGAAGACGAAGTCCAGTAACCGCAAATTCCCTGCTGATGATCACAATCACAATCCAAGCAGGTGCATATCCAAGCTCAACTAATACGATAAGAGCAGAAGAGACAAGGAGCTTATCTGCCAGCGGGTCCAAAAATTTCCCCAGATTAGTGACAAGGTTGTGCTTTCTGGCTATATAACCGTCTACCCAGTCAGTAACTGACGCAAAAATATAAATGAGTGCACCAATTAGATGGGATACCGGCATAGTTGTACCAAGCAGGGAAATTTCTCCCCATGAGAAAGGTACAATCATCACGATTACAAATAACGGAATCAATAATATCCGTGAAATCGTAATTTTATTAGGCAAGTTCATATTCATTATCCTCCAAGATGAAAAATTGCGAAGTGCAGGAATCTGCCTTCATTTTTTTGCTTTATGCTATGTTAAATAGAATGTTGATTTCCGCTGAGCCTCCGGGGACTCACCCGAGCGCTAATCCCGCAGGACATTGAAAAGCTTCCTCGAATCTGCCACGCAAGATGGAAATGCGTTAGCATTTTAGGAGGAATCAGGCACCCACCGCTCAATCAACAGGTGCTTAAAATCAACATTGACATTTAACACAGCCTGCATTATGTAATTTAGATAACTACCCGTTATAATTTTAGCCCGTATAAACATAAGTCCATACGGGCTTTTCAAACATTCTTTAAGTTCAGCTAAGTAACTTATTTTACAAAGTTGATTGTGATCTTCTGTGTCATGTCTTTTTCCGGGGAAACCGCATACTCCAGCTTTTGGTCATTGACATAAATTTCTGTAGCTGGTGCGTAGCCGACATTAATTATTGCCTGAGTCTCATTGGTAAAATCAGCTGTCTTACTCTCATTCTTACCTTTAACCAGTGTTTCCTGGAATACAGCCTTGCCTGTCCCATTTGAAACCCCGACCCATGTCTGGCCTAATGAAACGATCTTCACTACAAATTTATCGGTATTCTTTACTTCATAAGTTGTATTGCTTCCGCTGTTGGAAACCATAGTTAGTTCCTGTGCAGGTGTTTCTTCTGGCGCTGTTTCCTCATCTGCAGGCTCTTCCTCGACCTCTCCTGCTTGATCCCCGTCATCAGTACCGTTGCCATCATCAGCAATTTTGTCTGTTTCCTCGAGCGAAGTTTTCCCTTTATCAGTTGTTGCAGGTTCCTTAGACTCATCACCAGCATTCTGGACAATCAGATACCAAATTAATGCGGTGGCACCGATAATGAATACAACAATTAGAATTTTTGGAAGTACATCAAAGATTCTAGATGTGTCTGGTGAGATACTTTTCCTCGACTGGACTCGGGAAAGCTGCTCAGGAAGCTCTTCGTTGTATGTATTGGGAATCTCGTTCTTATACTGCTCGAATAACGGGTCTGGGTCAAGCCCTACAGCTTCGGCATACTGTTTGATAAAAGCGCGGACATAAAATTTACCTGGCATCATGGAGTAGTTCCCGTCTTCAATGCCAATAAGGTAGCGCTTTTGTATTTTCGTGATGGACTGCAACTCGTCCAGGCTGAGGCCTTTTGCTTCACGTGCTTCTTTTAAAATATTTCCTAACTCAGTCACGATAACACCTTCCAATACTGTTAAAAATCAAATCCTCCAAAATCAGAATCAGTAAACATGTGGTTTTTCTGCACCATATCGTAAACAATTTCTTCGTTCGGATCATTGCGAAGCTCAATAATATAATCAAAATCATCCAATGTGTATTCCGTATTTTGTACGAAAATATCAGGGTGTTCCACTACTTTAACCGCTGGTAGCCGCATGATTTCCCTGACTAGCTGCCAATGACGTTCATTAGCCCTTCTTGTGGAAACTATCCCGTCAATGATAAATAAGTTCTCTGCGTTGTATTCATCTTCAATCAATTGATTGCGAATGGTCTGTTTCAAAAGTGTAGAAGAAACAAAAAGCCATCTTTTATTCGCGCAGACGCTTGAAGCAACAACAGATTCCGTTTTGCCGACTCTCGGCATCCCCCGGATTCCTATCAGCTTATGTCCGTCCTGCTTAAACAATTCTGCCATAAAATCGACGAGGAGTCCAAGCTCACTCCTTACAAACCGGAATGTTTTTTTATCATCTGCATCCCTCTGGATATATCGTCCGTGCCTGACGGCCATTCGGTCGCGAAGCTTTGGTTGTCGTATCTTAATTACTCTTATTGTATCCATTGTATTTAAAATTGACTCTAATCGCTCAATTTGGTCATCGTCTTTAGCAAGCATCAACAGGCCCCGTCTACCTTCATCCACCCCATTAATCGTGACAATGTTAATTGACAGCATCCCAAGCAAAGAAGAAATATCGCCAAGCAGTCCCGGACGGTTGATTACAATCTCATATTCCAAATACCATTCTTTTTTCTCCATCATTGTCCTCCTCTGCTATTCCGATATTTGTTTGCGACACATTTTGACAAGAATTATCTAGCTTCTATAATATATGATTTTGGTTGAAGATGAAAGGAAAAACAAGCCGGATATTAAAAGCTGATGTGCCTTTTGATGGGATTGTCAATATAACTTCCCGTATCTTGTTACAACCTCGAAGCGCAGCATCTCCTATGCAAGGTAAGAAGTGTGAATGACCTTTCTCAGAGCCAATAAAAAAAGAGAGGAAATTATACTCCTCTCTCTCAATACCATGCTTATATTACTTGGTTCCGTTGTTTTGTACAAGCTTTACCATTATTGTAGCAATGGCATGCTGTTCATCAGGGCTTGCTACTGACCAAAGGTCTGAAAGAACTCTTTCTTGCTCATTCTTTGGATCCACATTCTTAGCAAGATAGTCCCCTATTTGGTAGGCAAGGTCGCCCATGACTTCTTTGTTCATTCCTTGGTCGTCAGCCTGGTTAAGACGGTCTCCCAAGAAATCCTTCCATTGATTCCAATTATCCAGTACGGACATATTGACAACCTCCTTGTCTAAAATAGTACAAGGTTATTTTGCATACGTAAGACGTTTATTATTCATCAAGCTGGACCTTTTGAAAATTTGACACAATTTTTTTATGTGTGCCAGCCTCCATTAATAGCAAGTACCTGGCCTGTTATGTAGGAGGACTTTTCTGATAGAAGGAATTCAACACTCTCTGCTACTTCACGAGGTACACCAAGTCTTCCGGCTGGAACTTCATCCACTATAGCGTCAATCTCATCTGCTGAAAAGTCACTCAGCATCGGCGTTGATATCACTCCCGGGGCAACAGCGTTCACTCTAATACCAGAGGGTGCCAGTTCTTTGCTCAATGCTTTTGCAAAAGAAATCTGTGCTCCCTTCACCATTGAATAGGCTACTTCACAAGCCGCTCCAGTCTGTCCCCAAATAGAAGACACTATAACGATGCTCCCGCTTTTTTTCTGAACCAATTTAGGTATTAACATTTTTGTCAGCAGCAGTGGAGATGTAACGTGGATCTGTATCAACTGCTCCGCTTCTTTTTCATCCAGGTCCTCAAGCAATCCATACAAAGCATTCCCTGCATTATGAACAATAGCATCCAAAGAAAAAACATTTCTTGCTAAATCACTATATCCGGTTTTAGAAGATAAATCTGCTTGAACAGGAATATATTCACCTTCAAAGTGTCGGAGCTGCTCAAGGACTGTCTGGATACCTTTTTCATTTTTATTGTAATGAAGGTAAAGCGAATAACCTGCTTCTGCAAGCCTTACCGCAATGGCCTGCCCAAGGCCGCCGCTTGCACCTGTGACTAATGCGAACTTTTTCATTCTGCTGTTCCTCTCCAAATTCTCTCATGGAAAATGCGCCGGAAAGAGCCGGCGCATACATAATAGCTATAATGCTCTTTCATTATTTTTGAAAAAGGTATTATTTCCCCTTTGGAACGACCTGGCATACTGTCAATCGCTCTTTCGCTATCAAGCTATCTGCAGCGTGCTTGATATCCTCCAAGGAAAGACTTTCAAGTACGGGAACGACATCAAACAAATCCATTTCATTGAATGCGTAACGGGTAAATTGATTGGCAATATACTCAGGTGAATTAACAGCACGTAGAAAAGCACCGATTTTTTTCTTCTTAGTCCTTTCAAGACTATCTGCTGTCAAATTATTACCCGCTTTTGCATCCATTAGCATTCCTTCAAGCTTCTCAGCAAGCAGGTCAGGTTCGTTCGTATCGCCTCCGACCATCGCAAATCCGAATCCGTACTCCTGTGAGTAGTCAAAGGAGAAGGTATCATCAATCAGCCCTGAACCATATAATTCTGTATAGTTTTCCGAGCTCTTGCCAAATAAAATGTCAAGCAATACATTGGTTGATAGTTCATATTTAAGCATGTCTTTCCCAGACTGGGTCGGATTAGCAGCCTTGATTCCAACAAGGCACTTCGATGTTTGGACATTCATCTTAAGAACTTGCTTCTTTTCTGCGACTTCAGTCTGCTCTTCATCGAATTTACGTTTAATTTCGGGTTTGTTTTTGTATTCTTTCCTGCTCTGGTTGTCCTTGACCATGCTCATTATTTCATCCGGGCTTACCGGACCAACAATGAACAGCAGCATATTACTTGGGTGGTAGAAGGTTTCATAGCATTCATACAGCATATCCTTCGTAATATGCGAGATCGACTCGATTGTCCCTGCAATATCAATGCTGACAGGATGATTTTTATACATATTCTGAATCAATCCGAAATACAGTCTCCAGTCAGGGTTATCGTCATACATCGTGATTTCCTGGCCGATAATTCCCTTTTCCTTTTCAACGGTCTTTTCGGTAAAATAGGGCTCTTGTACAAAATCAATCAGAGTCTCCAAGTTCTTTTCCACGTTTGACGTACTTGAAAACAAATAAGCTGTCCTTGTAAAAGAAGTGAAAGCATTTGCAGATGCGCCTTGCTTACTGAATTGCTGGAATACGTCCCCATCTTCCTTTTCAAATAATTTATGCTCTAAAAAATGCGCAATACCATCCGGTACCTTGACGAACTCGTCTTTTTCTGGCGGCTGGAAATGGTTATCAATTGAACCATATTTGGTCGTGAATGTTGCATACGTTTTATTGAAGCCCTTTTTAGGAAGGATGTATACATCCAGTCCGTTATCCAATTTCTCGTAATACATCTCTTCCTGAAGCTGTTCAAAAATAATCTTATCCATTTATTTATCCGCCTCCAATCCAGTTAAGAAGTAGATGGTATCCATTTTCACTTTGTTGGCTACTTCGACGATTTCTTCCTTCGTGGTTTTGCCCATTCCCGTGAGCCAGTCATCCAGGTTTACCTTTTGTTCTGATACGACATTGTGATAAAGAACTTCTACCATACCTCTCGCTGTATCCAGTGTTTCAAGCATCTGGTTCTCAATGACGGCTTTGGTCTGCTCTATTTCCTGATCAGTGAAATCACCTGCTTGCATAGCCTGCATTTGTTCTCGGATGATTTTGACTGCCAGTTCAAAATTATTGAACTCAATTCCTGACATCACCATCATCAGTCCTTTGTGACTCTCAAGGCGGCTTGCTACATAGTATGCCAGGCTATTTTTTTCCCTAACGTTAATAAATAGCTTGGAATGTGAAAAACCACCAAAAATCCCATTGAATACCTGCAGGGCATAGTAATCGTGATCACCATAGAGGATATTTGTTCTATAGCCAATATTTAATTTACCTTGTTTTATATCTTCTTTTTCTTTTACTGTTTTTTCTTCTACATTTGCTGACGGTACTGGTTCAACTTTCTTCGGTGTGCGCTGTTCAAACTTCAGCAGGTTTTCAGCAATGGATTGTACTTCATCTTCATTTACATCACCGATGATAAAAAGGTCAAGTTCATCCTCAGCAAACGCGTTCTTGTAGAATGAATAAAGATTTTGCTCATTAATTGCAGGAATATCATCGATTTCACCATTAACATGGAGGGCATATGGCTCCCCTTCGCACATTTCCTGAACAAGCCTGAAATTGGAGTATCTCATTTTATCATCATACACTGCCTGGATACGCTGTTTTAATGTCCGCTTTTCTTTTTCAACAGTTTCCTTGTTAAATGTTTCATTTTCCGCAAGTGGATTCACAAGGATTTCAGCTATTAGTTCCAAACCCTTTTTCAGCAAAGGTTCAGGATCGCTTAAGAATTTTTCATTGGCAATTTCAAGTGAGAAGCTGATCACCTGATATTCACCCTTTTTTGAAACATCTACATATAAATTTGCGCCATAAAGCTCATCTAAATAGGAACGAAGCTTGGATGTTGTTGGATATGCTTTAGAGCTGCTTTGAAGCACATATGGTAACAAAGCACGCTTGGTAACGTTTTCGCTTGTGAGCGGAGATTTCATCTTCCAGACGATTGTATTGGTCTTGAACTTTTCTGTTTTTACTACATGGAGCTTGTAGCCTTTCATATCCTTGATTGATTCTGAAATGACAGCCATAGAAATCCTCCTTTATTTATAACACCATTAAAAGCCTTACACCTACTCTTCTTTACCCATTGAGCAAACAAAACATTTATCTTATTTATGTATACGTTGTGATGCCTATAATTAATATTCCTATAAATATACTCTAACTATACCTTTCACGTTTTGGCTAATTCAAGCAATAGCCAAAGAGGCTATGCTAGTGGCCTGTAAAATAAAGCAAAAGCTCCCCTTATAGGAAGCTTATTATTGCCTTGCGGCTGCAATTTCAGCATTTTCTGCTGCATAAAAATATGTATACCCTGTATCAAACTTCGCTTGATTCTTGCCAGCCGCCTTTGCGCTGTACAATAGCTGATCAGCATATCCGAGAAGCTTATCGGGTATTTTTTGATTTTTTGAAGACGCGATGCCGAAACTCATTGTTACAGATAGCGATTCGTCACTGAAATTATTTGCAAGAAGATTAGAATAGAGATCATCAAAAAAGCGGATTTGCAGTGTTTCACTCAACTCCGGCAACAAGAAAGCGAATTCTTCTCCTCCATATCGAAATGCCTGTGCATCATGCTTTTCGGCAATGACCTTGAACAACTCACCTATTCTCCTCAGGATTTCATCACCGGTTAAATGGCCGTATTGATCATTAATCTGTTTAAAATGATCGATATCCCCCATTACAAGCATGAATTTTTGTCGTGATGAGGTAAGGATTCTTAACTGTTCCTGAAAATGACGATGATTGTACAATCCTGTTAAATAATCAGTGAACATCAGTTCATGAAAAATTTCCTTTTGCTTAAAGTGCATTCTTTCCCTTATAACAATCAGTGACCCAAAAACTCCAACCACCCAGATGAAAAATAAATTAAGGATAAATACAAAGGTCGTAAAAAACTCATGTTGGGCCTGGGCCATGTATAAGAAAGAGTACCCAACTGTCAAGGCAGCCGATGAGATGATTGCTCCCTTCGTCCTCCAGTAAATCGTCGCATGCATTACAAGCAAATAGGCGATTGGAAATAGCGGTGACATGACTCCATTTGTCAGGACCAACAGCCACATAAGTGCAACGAAATCAAATAAGATTCCTGCCTTTGCCAGCACATTGAGGTACTGATTACCGGGTGCAATTTTTAAAAGGGCAATCTGAGCGGCAGCCATGTATACAAAGCCAACCAAAAGCAGTAATGGAAAAGTTTCTTTTGTAAAATTAAGTCTGTCTGCAAGCGGTGGGTAATAGAACACAAGCAAACCAACAACCAGGAAGATCCAGCGTAAATATGAAAAGATTTTCTCCGTTTCACGGTCATCCATATATAAGGTAAGTTTCATTTTAATTTAACCTCTTACTGCTGTTATTTTTAACCAACTTTCTTTTTATCTTATCATAATAGATTGAAAGTTTCTAAAAATAATATGTTCAAAATTCCTTTATTTGTGTAGATTCCATTTAAAAAAAGTATTCATGCGACTACTAAAAAAAGAGGCACCTGGGATTCAGGTGCCTCTTTCCACTTTGAATATGTCTTACTAGTTATTAACGTTTTCCACTATCAAATGTTTCACCAACAGCCTTTGGTGCCTGTGATGATTTTGAGAAAATGACTAATGCGATCAATGTGACCACATATGGGAAAATCTTCAATAGGATTGGCGGAATGACAGCCAATTCCGGAATTACCTGTGACACGTTGGCAATTGTACTTGCAAAGCCAAAGAAGAATGTAGCAGCCAAAACACCCAATGGTTTCCACTGTCCAAAAATCAGTGACGCTAGTGCTAGGAATCCAAGACCTGAAACCGTTCCAGTGAATTCACCTGCATAGGTAACGATGATCAATGCGCCGCCCAATCCGGCAAACGCTCCAGAAATCAGTACGCCACTGTAACGGACTCTTCTAACATTGATTCCAGCTGCTTCTGCAGCCTGAGGAAATTCACCACATGATCTTAAACGAAGACCAAATCTTGTCTTATATAAAACGAATGAGCTTATGAATAAAATCAGCAAGACAAACCATGTCGTTGGATATGTCTTAGTGAAAAATAAATCACCGATAATTGGAATATCTGAAAGGAAAGGAACATTAGACGGTGAAAAGCCGCTCGTGATACGGATGTTTCCACTCCCTGTAATATTCCTTGCCAGGAAAATCGTGAGCGCTGTCGCTATCATGTTGATCGCAGTACCACTTATGATCTGGTTGGCATTTAAATTTATACTCGCAAAAGCATGAAGCAGAGAAAAGAGCACCCCTGCAATAACAGCAGTAAGCAATCCCAGCCAAAGAACCAATGTATTGTTGTCAATAACCTCACTCATATAATGAATCGAAAGTGCGCCAGAAAAAGCACCAATGACCATTAAACCTTCAAGGGCAATATTAACAATACCACTTCTTTCGCTGAAAAGGCCTCCTAAGGCTGTAATAAGAAGAGGAATTGTAAAGATAATCGCGTAAGGAAATATTTGTTCTATAATTGACCACATCTTAGGAATCTCCCTTCTCGACTACAGGACCACTTTTTTCTTTTTTATGTGATCTACTCTTCATGAATTTGTTCATCAAACGCTCAATCATTACACTTGTTGCAGCAAAGTAAATAATGATCGCGATGATCGTATTCGCCAATTCAGGCGGGATTTCAGTCATTGCATTCATAAAGCCTGTACCTGAGTAAAGGATTCCGAATAAGACAGCGGCAAAGAATACACCTATTGGGTTATTAGCACCAAGTAGAGCCACTGCAATGCCGTCATATCCTTGCGCAGGAAGAATCCCGATTTGGATAGTAGATGCATTTCCAGTGTATAAAGCAACCCCGCCAAGGCCAGCAAGTGCCCCGGAAATCAGCATTGATAAAATGATATTGCGATTTACCTTCATACCTGCGTATTCAGCAGCATGCCTGTTGAAACCAACAGCCTTCAGTTCGAAACCTAAAGTAGTTTTATTGATGATAAACGCAATGATGATTACAGTAATTACTGCAAGGAATAGGCCAAGGTTAATATATGACCCTTGGAACATATCAGTTAAAAATGGAGTTCTAAGAGTTGCTGATTCTGCTAGTTTCTTAGATTCAGTTTCTAGGAATTCCCCCTTGAAATAAGCAGGAATGACATAGTAGATTGTCCAGTAAGCAATCCAGTTCATCATGATCGTTGAAACTACCTCGTGAACGTTAAACTTTGCCTTAAGCAATCCAGGTATGAATGCCCATAATGCTCCACCAATCAGACCAACAAGGACCATGACAAGCAAAAGAACTGGCCTGGACAGATCATACGTCAACCCTACTGCTGAAGCCAGCAAACCGCCGATCAGCATTTGTCCTGATGCACCGATGTTAAAAAGACCAGTACGGAAGGCAAATGCAACAGAAAGTCCTGTGAAAATCAAAGGAGTAGCAGTTGCCATTGTATTCCCGATACGCTCAAGATTTTTCAGAGCGCCTTGAAGCAAATAGGAATATCCTTCAATCGGGTTGCTGCCGATGAAAAGCATCAGAATTCCTCCGGCTACCAGTCCTAAAATAATGGAAATTAATGATACGATGGTATTTCTCATATGCTTCTCTCCTTAGCCACGCCTGCCATCATTAGACCCACTTCATTTTCATTCGTTTCAGCAGCAATTACGGTACCTACGAGTTCTCCATTGTTAACAATGGCAATACGGTCAGATAACTGTAATACCTCATCGAGCTCTAATGAAATCAATAATACTGCGTTCCCTTTATCTCGATGTTCAATAATTCTTTTGTGGATGTATTCAATTGACCCTACGTCCAGACCACGTGTTGGCTGAACCGCAATCAAAAGCTTAGGATCCAACTCCAGCTCCCTGCCGATAATGGCTTTCTGCTGGTTACCACCTGATAGAGTCCTTGCAATTGAAGCTGCACCCTCTCCAGAACGCACATCAAAATTCGTCAGGATGTTTTGCGCATACGTTTTCATTGCTGTTGGGTTTAAGATTCCATATTTTGAGAAAGGCTGTTTATTGTATATTTGCAATACCATGTTTGATTCTAAAGTATAGTCTAGTACAAGCCCGCGTTTATGCCTGTCTTCAGGGATGTGGCTCATCCCTTTTTCAAGTCTCTCGCGTATAGGGAGATTTGAGATTTCCTGCCCGCTTACGAGGACTGTGCCCGACTCAGCTTTTCTTAATCCGGTTATCGCCTCTACAAGTTCTGTCTGGCCATTGCCTTCAACACCTGCGATCCCTACAATTTCACCTGCTCTAACTTCAAGTGAAAAATCTTTAAGACCCATTACTTTCCTATTGTTTTTCACAGATAGAGAATCTATTTTTAGTACTACCTCTCCAGGAGTACTTTCTTTCTTATCCACTTTGAATGAAACATGACGGCCTACCATCATTTCTGCAAGGCTTGCCTCACTCGCTTCAGCCACATTGACAGTGCCAATTCCTTTCCCACGGCGAATAACCGTACAGCGATCAGCTACTGCTTTAATTTCTTTCAGTTTATGAGTGATAATTATGATAGACTTTCCTTCTTTAATAAGATTGCGCATAATCTTCATTAATTCATCGATTTCCGACGGAGTAAGAACTGCTGTTGGTTCATCCAATATCAAGACATCTGCTTCACGGTAAAGCATTTTTAAAATTTCTACCCTTTGCTGCATACCTACTGAGATATCTTCAATTTTAGCGTGAGGATCTACATTCAATCCATAATGCTTTGACAATTCTTCAATTCTCTTAGCTGCTTTATCGATATCAAGCACCATACCTTTAAGTGGCTCGCTGCCCAATATGATATTTTCTGTAACGGTAAAATTTTCAACCAATTTAAAATGCTGGTGCACCATCCCTATCCCTAAGCGGTTAGCCACATTGGGATTCGTAATACGCACTTCTTTCCCATTCACTTTAACGACGCCTCTTTCAGGCTGATACATCCCGAATAAAACACCCATCAAGGTTGACTTTCCTGCACCGTTTTCCCCTAATAGTGCATGTATTTCCCCTTTTTTTAATGTAAGGGTGACATTATCGTTGGCTACGATACCCGGAAACTCTTTCCGGATATTTAACATTTCCACAACATAACTCATAGTAGCACTCACCTTTGTAATAGACTCTATACCTTTTTAAAATAGGGAGTCCCCTATACTGGAACAGTACTTCAGGTAAAAAACATTAAAAGACTTGAAAGATTGAAAAAATTCCGGTCCTTAATTTCAAATATTTACCGTTCAGACTTTTATAGACAAAAGAGACGGAAGACACCGTCTCTTTCGCTCTATTTTACTTAAACAAATCTCCTTGTTCAGCAGAAACCTTAACATCACCAGATTTAATCTTTTCGAAAACTTCCTTAACTTTGCTTGCTGTTTCTTCGCTCAAGTTAGGGTTCTTTTCAGGAAGACCGATACCATCGTTCTTAGCATCGAAAGTCAAAGTTTGTCCGCCAGGGAATTTTCCATCCAGCTCAGCCTTAACCATGTCGTAAGAAACCTGGTCAAGCTTCTTCATAGCAGAAGTCAAGATAACTGACTTGTCGCCTTCGTATTTACCATCTTCGTACTGGTCAACGTCTACACCAACGATCCAAACTTTATCACCAGCTTTAGCGCGGTTCTTAGCTTCGTTGA
>NZ_JBAVFI010000658.1:0-2162 GCF_049588175.1 Mesobacillus sp. | reverse complement strand
CATCTGCGATTGACAAGGATGTTGTATCGATTACAACGGCATCATCTGCCTTTTTAAGTGGTGCAACCTCGCGCTCTGAATCAATTTTATCCCTTGCGGAAATCTCCGCCTTCAATTGTTCTAAATCTGACTGAAATCCCTTCTGAGTATTCTCGGCATGCCTCCTCAGTGCTCTTTCCTCCACACTGGCAAGAAGGAAAATTTTTACCTCCGCTTTCGGAAGTACATGAGTCCCAATGTCCCTGCCATCCATCACTACTCCGCCGTCTTTCGCAAACATTTGCTGCCGCTTCACCATTTCTTTCCTTACTTGCTCATGGATTGAAGCATACGATACTTGATTAGTCACCTCAGCAGTTCTGATTTCGTTAGTGACCTCGATTCCATCAAGCACAACTTTTTGCCCAGCTTCTCCTGGGAAAAGTTCAATAGTAGTATCATTCAAAAGACTGATTAAGTCTGTTTCATCATTTAAACTAACGCCTGCTCTTAAGGCCTTGTATGTAAGTGCACGGTACATAGCTCCTGTGTCAATGTATACATATGCAAGTTTTTCGGCTACAATTTTCGCAACCGTACTTTTCCCCGCTGCTGCAGGACCGTCGATAGCAATAGAAATTCGTTTACTCATAGTTCCTCCTGGTACAATCAATGTTGTTGCAATATATTTTCTCTCTTATTTTAACACAAAATTTATTTATTCCTCTTTAATCATTTCATTTTTTAGTGAACAATCTAATTAAAATTATGTAAATTGATAGAAACAATTAAGCATCCGGTGTTCTAGCTAAATTTACTCTAAAATATCGTTTAAATCGTAAAACCAACAAAGTACACGAAACAGTTATATACAACAATGCAAAATTAAGCAGCCACAAAAAAAAGCAGGCATGTCACCTGCTTACTCTTTGCTTCGTATTGAATTCAAAACTTCTGAATGATTATTGTCAGTTACGCCTTCATATTGAGTAATTTGTTTAAGTTCTGGGAATGCATTGAATTCATGAAAAAACAACTGGGCAATAATTAAAAATACAAATTGAATAATAGCAATCTTAATTAATATTCTTTCAAATGATTTCATATCTTTTGCTCCTGCAGCCTATTTTCTTTTAGTATTGGAACAAAAGCTAATAATTATTCGTTTTTAGACTGGAAGTCCTTTCTTTTTCATAGCAAGCTGCCTTTCAAAACAAAATCGTAACAGCATCTGCCTGTCTGTTCCAGTAGCCTCGACAAATTGGACAGACGCTTTATTCATGTGTCCCGGCCCTTCAATGATACGGACAATCTCCCCCCGGAATTTCCTGTATTCATATTCTCCGTTTTGCATCGGAAGGGCAAACCAGCTTTCTATCCTCATGCCCGGCTTCAAACTGCTATTTTTTCCAATGAGCAATGCAGCACCCCCTGCACTGATATCATCAGTAACTGTCGTAAATGGAGCGAATTCACCATTAGTGGAATGCACCGCAACATCTACTGACGTTTCAACACGTACATATTGCCTGCGCTGGATTTTGATTAGATGGTCTTTTCCAGGATAAGATAGCACAACCATTGGAATGTTCTGCTTAACCCTTCCTTTCACCTCGGTTTCAAAAAAGTAGTGAGAACCCGATTCAGTGACAAAATTGGCTTTTAATGGCGTTCCTTCTAAAAGAAAAACAGTCCTGTTCGTGTTCATGTTGACAGGATAATCTATGTATAGGTCACTGCCTTTGTGCTCTACCATTTTACATTTGTACTGCTCTAAATTTTCTGAGTATTTATGCTCAAGGATTATAATATCGCCGATTTTAATCATAGCTAGCCACTTCCCCACATATTTTTCCCTAAGTCTGTCAAAATTGTTGTATTGCCTATAAAGACTTCTTCCAACAACTTAATTGGATTCATGATCTTTTCGAAAAATCCCTTTAAGAAGATTAAATGATCGTAATGCGAATTTGCAATGGATATTATGTAATCATTATGACATGGGAAGATTAATTGGTGCAATAGTCCTTTATAGGATTAATATCCCTTTTTTAAATAAGTTGCTTTGTCGAATCTCTATATTGAATTGCCACATGTTGCTTGGAGCAAACGGCTCTATACTACTCGAAATTGTATTTTCATTTCAATAGTTCGCTGTTTCATCCAGAATACTTCTTTTCCTG
>NZ_JBAVFI010000657.1:0-2000 GCF_049588175.1 Mesobacillus sp. | reverse complement strand
AGTACCCTGCGGTACATAAGCATTTTTATTCAGCCACTCAAGCGCATCGGCGTCGATATTCTCAAACTCATAGGTGATCACATCACTGATATCTGAAAGCTGCTTTATTTTATCAAGATCATCATAGTCGCCGAGAACATGCTCATCTGCCACCTGACCACAAGGGCAATCCTCTGTCGGATCGAGCACGGCAACCCTGAACCCCATCGCTTTAGCTGACAAAGCCATCATTTTGCCGAGCTGGCCTCCGCCTATAATGCCGATTGTATGTCCTGGTAAAATCAATTTAGACAAGCTCATCACTGCTTTCCATCACTGATATCTTTGTTTCTTCCCTTAGTCTCTCAAGCTTTTCAGCTACTTCGCTGTCAAAAGCACCAAGGATTTGTGCCGCCAACAGCCCTGCATTCGTTGCGCCTGCCATACCGATTGCCACCGTCGCTACCGGAACACCACCCGGCATCTGGACAATCGAGAGGAGAGAATCAAGGCCATTAAGCGCCTTTGATTGAACCGGCACCCCGATGACCGGCAGTGTCGTTTTTGCCGCAACCATTCCAGGCAAATGCGCCGCACCGCCTGCCCCGGCGATGATTACCTTAATTCCTTCATTCCTCGCACCCTCGGCAAACTCAAACATTAAGTCTGGTGTACGATGGGCCGATACCACTTTCTTTATATAAGAAATCTCCAATTGATCAAGAATGTCACACGCATGCTTCATTGTTTCCCAATCTGATTTGCTCCCCATAATGACTGCAACAGATGTACTCATTTATCTAACCTCCCTGTGTGGAGTATCAAAACAAAAAACCCGGATAGACTACTCCCTCTACATACAGAAGAGAAAGTAGTCTGTCCGGGCGCATACGCAAAGAAATCCATACTCAAAAGAATACGATTTCTATTCCCTTCACTTAAAAACTACTTCCCCTCATAGTCCGGTCATTTACGGTAACCAGGTAGAGACTCATGGGCCATATCCCCATTATTATACGAGGGAAAAACGATTCGCTATCAACAACTCCATATTAACAACTATTTCGAACCCTTGTCAATTAATAATCGAACATTTAAAGTGATTTTAATACAATCGTTCGCCTTTAACACACTAACGCGCTGGGGGTCAGACCCCCGGCGCGTTAGTGTGTTAAAGCAATTTAATTTTACTCCACAGGCCTTGCTTCAAAGATGATCTGCCTTCCAGCTGGCTCATAATCAACTGTCCCATTCTTCTCGACTTCCTTAAAGATCGGCTTCTCCATCCTGCGGACAGGAGCATACCCATCCTTCTTCATTCTATTAAGGCAATCATCGATCGATTCATTCTCACCGACTTCATACATTCGTTTCTTTTTAGTATCCTTGCTCATGAAAATAACTTCCCTTTCCGTACCGATTTAACCAAAAATCCACCGTGAATTGATTTAGGTTCATAGGCAATGATAAATGCCTTCGGATCCAACTCCTTGATGGTCTGGTACAATTTCAGCTCATACTTCCTTGGCGTTAAAATTTGCAACGCCATCCGATCGCCCTCCAGCCCATTAGCAGCCCAATCAGTAACACCGTACCCCTTTTCCCGTAATACCTTCGGAAGATCAAGATCATACTCTTTTGTGATCACATTAATAGTAATATAACCAAGCGCTAGCTTTTCTTCAATCTTCATACCCACAATAACCCCAATTCCATATCCCAAAGCATAGGCAATCAGGTTTTGTATCTCATTCAAATTCTCGAGCACCAAACCAAGCCCGACAACATAGATCACGACTTCAATCGTACTTAACCCGGCAGCAAGATATCGCTGACCCTTCAGCGTCAGGATCATCCTGATCGTAAAAAAAGACACATAAACAATATTGATTATTAAGATGATGGCTACCATGACAAAACTATTCTCCAGCATTAAAAAACCTCCAGACATCTTCTAATAAGCCTTAATGTTCCCATTAATTATTCTTGTTGTAAAGGAAGTTCATTAAAATATCGAAAAA
>NZ_JBAVFI010000656.1:0-4436 GCF_049588175.1 Mesobacillus sp. | reverse complement strand
ATCAGGCTATTCATTTTGAGGTGATTTCGGTAGTTAACACCTTCGTTGCAAGTGCGAAGAGCAATTTCTCAGAGAAAATTTAAATATAGAATATCTTTTATTGGCGATAATCTAATTATATTGGCGAAGTTCACAATTTTTCTGGCGAAATTTTCATTTTATCAGCGAACTGGAAATTATCATTAATTTTTACCAATTCCTTTATATGAAAAATAGTCCCGGCAACAGTCCCCGAGACTAAAAAAGGCTTGCCTTAAATCAATACAGCATTGGGTCGTTCACGCTCTGGCTAATCATCAAATCGTCCAGGCTTTTAAAGGTATATCCCTGTTCCTTAAGATCTCTAATTACTTTCCCGATAGCGTCGGCGTTGTCTTTTGAAACGGTGTGAAGCAGGAGGACAGCGCCTGGATGGATCTGGCTCATGATTTTGTCATACGAATATTCCCAGCCCCTCTGCTGATCCGTGTTCCAGTCAACAAATGCAAGCGACCAGAACACATGGGTATAGCCTGCTTCCTTCGCGACGGCCATTGTCCTTTCGCTGAAAATTCCGCGAGGCGGGCGTAGGTAGGCCATATGCTTTTTGCCGGTGATTTTTTCCGTTTCAGCACGAACCATTTCCAATTCTTTTTTAATCTTTTCATCGCTGATTTGTGTCATATCAGGATGGTGCCATGAATGATTGCCAACGATATGGCCTTCATACACCATTCGCTCCACTAGCTCAGGGGCACTTTCTAGATAGTGCCCGGTTACGAAAAATGCTGCTGGCACCTTTTCTTTTTTCAATACGTCGAGAATTTTTTCTGTGTAGCCATTCTCATAGCCGTTATCAAATGTGAGATAAATGTCTTTTTTATTTTTGTCGCCTTTATACACCGCGCCTTGCTCTTCTATAATAACTTCAAACATTCTGCCGGCATCGGCTTGCCTGCCGTTCCGGCCTTTCTTAAACCCCCAGTGCAGTGGAGAGTTTGAATATTCTGCGTGAACAGCCGCAGGCAACGCTGTCAATAGGAGCAGGTTGGCAGCAAACATAATTTTATAAATCAGTTTCATGATGTTCCTCCCATGGTGTTTTTCTTATTGTTTGTCATGGAGAGAAAAAAATTCTCATCAGTATAGATAGTTATTTTTAGCAAATAGTATTTACATATATGAATTCTAAGGAGAATAACATGACTGAAGAACAAAAAATTGATTGGACCTCCGGAGAAATAGGAAACCTGTGGAATATATACATGGCTAATTCGATGGCACTCTGCATGTTTAAGCATTTTTTGCTGAATATCGAGGATGAAGAAATCAAAGACTGCATGACAACAGCGGATGATTTGAGTAAAAAAATCCTCTCTGACCTTAAGGGATTTTTCGAAACTGAGGGGGTTGCTTTACCGCAGGGATTCTCGACTGCTGATGATGTAAATGAAGATGCGCCGAGATTGTTTTCAGATAGCTTCTATATTAATTACCTTGATATGATGGTGAAATATGGGGCTTTGTATTACAGTGTAGCACTTCCTTCATTTTCAAAAATCGAGCTAAGAAATTACATTACGGACCTCAATATCTCAACGCTTCAACTATCTAACAAGGTAACCGAGGTCATGCTTAAAAAGGGATTGCATTTGCGGACACCATTCATTCCTGCTCCTAAAACTGTAGTTTTTGTAGAAAAACAAAGCTACTTCAATGGCTTTTTTGGAGATAAAAGACCACTTTCCGCGCTGGAAATCACACATTTATTTTCGAATATCCAGGTAAACGCGATTAAAACAATTTTGATTATGGGCTTCAGCCAGGTAGCGAAAAATAAGGAAGTAAGAAATTATTTTTTGCGTGGAAAAAAGATTAATATTAAGCAGCACACTATTTTATCGCAAATCTTGAATAAAGAAGATTTGCCAGTATCAGTTCCAAGCCAGTTCAAAATTACCGATTCAACCGAAGCACCATATTCCGATAAATTAATGCTTTTCCATATTTCTAATCTATCTTCTGCAAAGGTCCGTAATTTTGGCGACTCGATGGCTGTCAGTCCGCGGCATGATCTGGCTTCGACTTACACAAGATTTTTTATGGAGACGGCTAATTTCGCTGAGGACGGCGGTAATCTCCAAATTGAAAATGACTGGATGGAACGGCCTCCTGGAAATGTGGACCGTGATCAGCTTGCTAAACAGAAAAAAACACAATAGGAGGCCCGCCTTATCGGCAAGCCTCCTTTTTCAATTTATTTATAAACTCTGTCTGCAAACTGGGCCAATTTTTCAAGTGATGATTTTTCAACATCACGATGCAGGCTGTTGCCGTGTGAATCCATTGTAACGACTGCTGTAAAACCTTCTACCTTCAGGTGCCACATTGCTTCAGGGATTCCAAAGTTCATCAGGTCAACGCCTTCGACAGACTTGATGCAGTCAGCATAGTACTGAGCCGCGCCGCCGATCGCATTCAAATACACGCCGCCGTGTTCCTGTAGTGCTGCAAGTGTCTTCTCGCCCATCCCGCCTTTTCCGATGACCGCACGGATTCCGAACTTCTTCATGATGTCACCCTGGTAAGGCTCCTCACGAATACTTGTCGTTGGACCTGCAGCCTTCACATGCCATTTGCCTTCATCATCCTTCAGCATGACCGGTCCACAGTGGTAAATGACCTGCCCATTCAAATCGACAGGAGCATCATGGTCTGAAAGATATTTATGGATTGCGTCGCGTCCTGTATACATCATGCCAGTGATTTCCACAACGTCCCCAACCTTAAGCTGGCGGATTTGCTCTTCTGTAATTGGAGCAGTCAATGTGACTACTTCTGGCTCTGCTGGTGCTTCAACAGCTGCCGCGATTTCCTGTGCAGCAACTGGCTGTGCGAAGTCTATTTTTTCACCTTCCTGGTACATCCATTCCTGGATTTCTCCCGTTTCAGGATGAACCGCCACACCTAGACGGCGGTATGCCCAGCAATTATAGGCAACGGAAACGAAGAAGCTGGCAGGAATACGATTCATGACGCCGATTTTACAGCCAAGAAGCGTTGTTTCGCCGCCAAAGCCCATCGTGCCGATTCCAAGCTTGTTTGCGTTTTCCAGGATATAGTTTTCAAGATCACGCAAATCTTCATTTGGGTTCACGTCATCAACCGAACGGAATAATTGCTCTTTTGCCAGGTCATAGCCAGAAGAACGGTCGCCGCCGATGCCTACGCCTATGAAACCAGCACTGCAGCCTTGTCCCTGCGCCTGGTAAACGGAGTGCAGGATGCACTTGCGGATGCCGTCAAGGTCACGGCCGGCACGGCCAAGTCCTTCAAGCTCTGCCGGAAGACTGTATTGTATGTTTTTATTTTCACAACCGCCGCCCTTTAAAATCAGGCGGGCGTCGATATAATCTTTTTCCCACTGTTCGAACTTAATGACAGGAGTTCCGTCGCCAAGATTGTCACCGCTATTATCCCCAGTAAGCGAGTCAACAGAGTTAGGACGCAATTTACCGTCTTTTGTTGCAAGAGCAATCGCGTTTTTGATCGCCTTTTTCATCTCGATCTGGTTCGCGCCTACAGGTGTCTTAATTTTAAAAGTTGGAAGTCCAGTATCCTGGCAAATTGGCGATACTTTGTCATCAGCCATTTTAATGTTGTTGGTAATGGTTGCAAGGCTCATTGCTGAACGGGTTCCTGCATTTTCGCGTTCCGCCGCAGCCTTGATTGCCCTGCGTACATCCTTAGGAAGGTTAGTGGATGTTTCAACAATCAGCTGGTACATGCTTTCCTGAAACTTTTCAATATTCATTTTGTCTACCCCTCTCTCTGTTCCCTTGTTCGTCAATCTTTTATCTATGTGAAAATTTCATAACAATTTCTCGTTACCATTATACTCCTATCATCTTTTGAATTAAAGATGAAAAGTGGAATCGTTTACAAGGAAAAAATGTGCAGAATATCTATTTTACATTGATTTTTCACGTAAAAAAAAGAGACCTCATCAAAAGGTCTCCTTACTACTCACGATTCTTGAATTCACGGCATTTTGCATCCATTTCTTCGACGATCTGGATCATGCGGTCGATGTCTTCTAAATCTGCTTCTTCCGGATCAATTGCATCAAGCAAATCAGCGAACATATCTAAACGCTGCTTCAAAAACACAACTTGTGTATTGTTATCTTTAATTGGATTTCCCAAACTGACCTCTCCTTTCACCATCGTTTACATCCTACCGAAAAACCAGTTATTCTGCAATAATAATCAAAATAATGGACTAAATTTATTTGTTGTTAGTATCCCCTTTATGTTTGGATAACAACATGTTTCAGGTCTATTTTTAGCTTTGTAAAATTAGAATGTTGATTTCCGCTCCAGACACTTGCTTTCCGCGGGGCGTCAGGTGAGCTTCCTCGTCGCTTTGCTCCTGCGGGGTCTCACCTTGGCCGCTGC
>NZ_JBAVFI010000655.1:0-1691 GCF_049588175.1 Mesobacillus sp. | reverse complement strand
AATTAATTGAGCATATCGAGGGTGTTAATATACTTGCTGTTTACGGCGGACAAGATGTTGAATCCCAGTTGAAAAAACTTAAGAAAAATATCCATATCGTAATTGGCACTCCCGGAAGACTGCTAGACCATATTCGCAGAGAAACTGTCGATTTTTCAAAAGCTGCTTTTCTCGTTTTGGATGAAGCAGATCAAATGCTCCATATTGGTTTTTTGGATGAAGTAGAAGAAATCATCAAACAAACACCGAAGACGAGGCAAACTTTGCTGTTCTCTGCAACAATGCCAGATGAAATCCGTAAGCTCGCAAAACATCATATGTACAAGCCTGAGAACATCCAGATAGAAAAAACGCAGGCACCATTGGCAAATATCAAACAGATTGCAATCAGTACGGTCGACAGAGCTAAACAAAACGATTTAATGGAATCATTACGAGTGTATCAGCCTTTCTTAGGGGTTATTTTTTGCCGGACAAAGAGAAGAGTCAGCAAACTGAATGATGCGCTAAAAGCAAACAATTTTAACTGTGATGAACTTCATGGTGATCTTTCTCAGGCAAAAAGAGAGCAAGTCATGAAAAAATTCCGTGAAGCGAAAATCCAATACTTGATTGCAACAGATGTAGCGGCCAGGGGTCTCGATGTAGAAGGTGTCACACATGTGTTTAACTATGACATGCCTCTTGATACCGAGAGTTATATCCATCGAATCGGGCGTACCGGAAGAGCAGGAAATGAGGGAATAGCTGTAACTTTCTATTCACCCAAAGATAAGCCACTATTGGAAATGATTGAGTCTGATTTGAAGCTTCGAATTGAAAAGAAAAACTTCGGCAATGCGCGGAGCGCAGAAGCAGGGGAAGACGATCCTGCCGATAACAGAAGATCTGGAAATAGGATAGAAAATCGAAGTTCAAGTAATCGTGATCGCAGAAACGAAGACTATAAAGGGAAAAACACACGGTCGAAACGTTCTACCAGCGGCAGCCAAGATAGAATTGGTCGTTCGGGTAATGTTGAAAGAGATCATAGAGGAGAAAAAATTACTACAGACAGATTCAGCCGCGGTGATTCAAGAGAAAACCGGAGCAGAACTGGGGAAGATCCAGCCCGCAGAAGCAGAGACGAACGCCCTCGGAAACCAAATGAAAGAAGAGAGCCAAATCGGGCTGATAGAAATCGAGAGCAGGATAGGCCACAAAGGGACACAAATTCACGTTCTAGCAGACTATCCGGTGAAAGAAGAGAAAGCTCCAGGCGAAATGAGGAGTATGGAAGTGGCCAACGAAGCGTAAGCAATGAAAATCGCGACGCAACCCCACGTTTCGAAAGAAAAAGCGGGGAAAGACCTTCAGCCCAAGGACGCTCTGACTCCGATAGAAAAGGCAAACAACCTTCAGTACATGGTGAAAGAAGGAATAAAGGCATAAACAAAAAATCCGGTGCACAAAACCGCCGAAGTAAATAAACTTAACAAGAGAATAAAGAAAAATAGACCGTAATTACACGGTCTATTTTCTGTTTAATGCTGTTTATTCGGAAGCTTGTCGCTTGGATTATCCTTGCCCTGTCTTTTTTTGTTCTGTTCATTTTTCTTTTGGTTTTCATGCAGCTTTTGAACGTACTCATGAGTATTTTCCATTGCTGTACCTCCTGTTTTAAAATGGCTCGTCGTTACTTTTTCCAATAT
>NZ_JBAVFI010000654.1:0-5622 GCF_049588175.1 Mesobacillus sp. | reverse complement strand
GCGCATTGATGTAGTAAGTGAAGGTGCATTCATATCTAAGGATACAAGAGTAAGGATTATAAAAACAGAAGGTTCACGAATTGTGGTTAGAGAGGTTAAAAATCTTTAATAAAGGCTATTTCAAGAAATTTTTATTTTCGCTTTTCTAATGTTTAGGCTCTGTTAAAGCCAAATGTTGTTTTTGAACCCTGTTGATTGTAGTGGAAGGCGCGTAGACTCCTGCGGGCGCAGCTGGTCAGGTGAGACCCCGCAGGAGTGAAGCGACGAGGAGGCTCAGCGCCAGCCCCGCGGAAAGCGAAGCGCCTGGAATGAAAATCAACAGCCTTGTTTAACAGAGCCAATGCTAAAAATCACTTTAGTGGAATCTATCAGCCACGATGTGACGCTTTTATACCATCTTGTGAAAAAAAGTCCATTAAAATTATTGAGGAGGCACAAAAATGATTGAAGCAGGAACAGCATTTGTTTTAATTGCAATCGTACTTGCAGTAATTTTACTCGGAGTATTACTGACATTTGTTCCAGTAATGCTCTGGATTTCAGCGTTGGCTGCAGGTGTAAGAGTCAGCATATTCACCCTGATCGGGATGAGGCTTAGAAGGGTAATTCCAAGTAGGGTTATCAATCCGATGATCAAAGCACACAAAGCAGGTCTGAATGTAACGACTAACCAGCTTGAGAGCCATTATCTTGCTGGTGGTAATGTGGACAGAGTCGTAAATGCCCTAATTGCGGCACACCGTGCTAACATTGAATTATCTTTTGAAAGAGCAGCTGCAATTGACCTTGCAGGGCGTGATGTACTGGAAGCAGTACAAATGAGCGTAAATCCGAAGGTCATCGAAACTCCTTTCATTGCCGGGGTTGCAATGGACGGAATTGAAGTGAAAGCCAAAGCTAGAATTACCGTTAGAGCAAACATCGACAGGCTTGTCGGAGGTGCTGGTGAGGAAACAATTGTTGCGCGTGTCGGTGAAGGGATCGTATCAACTATTGGTTCATCTGATAACCACAAAAAAGTGCTGGAAAATCCAGACATGATTTCGCAGACGGTTCTATCAAAAGGATTGGATGCGGGAACAGCATTTGAAATCTTATCCATTGATATTGCGGATGTAGATATCGGCAAAAATATTGGGGCGGAACTTCAGACAGAGCAGGCAGAGGCTGACAAGAAAATTGCTCAGGCGAAAGCTGAGGAACGCCGTGCGATGGCGGTTGCTCAGGAGCAGGAAATGAAAGCACGCGTTCAGGAAATGAGAGCGAAGGTTGTCGAAGCAGAAGCTACAGTTCCGCTAGCGATGGCGGAAGCGCTGCGTGAAGGCAATATTGGTGTTATGGATTATATGAACATCCAGAACATTTCTGCTGATACGGATATGAGAGGCTCTATTGGTAAGCTTTCTGGCGGAAAGAAAGATGACAACAATAACAACTGACGAGAGAACCCGTTAAAAGAAAGGGGGGCTCCTCCTGGAAGCATTGTTTGAATTAATTGGTAACCCAATTGTAATCCTTGTCCTGATCGGCATTCTATCTCGCCTTTTTAACAAAGCAAAAGGCAATGGCCAGAATAACCAGCAGCGGCGCCCGGTACGACCTGTCAGCAAGCCTGCTGGGATGGATGATCCCGTAAAAGCTCAAGGTGAGCCGCGTCGTGAACCTCGTCATGTTCAGACCCGTCCGGTCAAGCCTCAACCTGATAAAGCCGAGAGAGAATCTGTGGCGGAAAGCAGCATCCAAAAGGTATATCAGGAAAGAAAGCGGCAGGCTGAAAAGGTCGATAGTAAAGCAAGGACTGCTGATAGAGGCAGATTGTCCTCTGAAGGTGCTACTGTCCGTTCGCGTCTTTCTGCCGCTAAAGAGGAGCCTTTACTGGACTTCCAGCCTGATCAAGACCGACTGATAGAGGGATTAATCTGGTCAGAAGTCCTCGGCCAGCCTAGGGCTAAAAAGCCATATAGCCCAAGCAGAAGAGACTAGACTGTTATTGACATTACCCATCTGCAACAAAAGGTGTGAGTTCTTAAATACCTTATATCTGCTCTCTTAAAGAAAACCTCTAAAAATTTTCCTTTAGTTGCTCTGTTAATGTCGGTCTGAACGAAATACCTGGCAAGCGACAGCTAAAAAGGAATGCTTCTAATAAGTGAAAAATGGTGCTAGAACCTTCTTTTTTCTCATACATATGAGATGAAAGGGGGTTCTTTTTTTTATGGCAAAAAAATGGGGCCAGTATGTACGTAAATGGATGACACAGAAAATGGATCTTCCTCAAGATGTCATGATGGATCTCCCTAGAATCACGATGATTGGGCAAGTCCATATATATATTGAAAATCACCGGGGTCTGCTTGCGTTTTCCGATGGCGAAGTCCGGCTGCTTATAAAAAACGGACAGCTGCTGGTAAAGGGCAAAGCCTTTGTCATCAGGACCATTTTACCCGAAGAAATATTATTAGAAGGAAAAATCGATCAGGTGCTATATGTAACCGACTGATACGAGGGGGAGACCGATGAAAAACCAATGGATTCACATCTTTTCTGGCACGGTGAAGGTCAAGCTGACCGGAAAAGGAATTGAGAGATTTTTAAACCAGTTGACACGTAATGGAGTTTCCGTTTGGAATGTGAGAAAGCATGGTACCGAAGCAGTTACCTTTTATGTGAATCTTCATGACGTTAAGAAGCTTAGGATTCCAGCAAGAGACAGCCAATGTAAAATCAGGTTTTTAGAAAGGGCTGGGGGCCCTTTCTTTTTAAGAAGATTATGGACAAACAGTGGTTTTTTACTTGGTGCCTGTTTGTTTTTTGCATTGATCATGGTTCTATCCAACATGGTTTGGGGAATTGAAATAAAAGGTGCAAGCCCTGCGACGGAACATCAGATTCGCAAGGAATTGGACAAGATGGGAATCAGTGTCGGCAAGCTGCAGTTTTCTATAGATAATGTAGAAAGTATCCAGAGAGTGCTGACAGATCAAATAGGGGCCCTGACCTGGATTGGTGTGGAATTGAAAGGGACAACATACCATTTTCAAGTAGTCGAAAAGAGTGAGCCAAAGAAAGCGGAGGCTATCGGACCAAGGCATTTGGTAGCGAAAAGAAAAGCCGCGATTGTGAAAATTTTTGTGGAAAAAGGTGAACCAGCAGTAAAGGTGAATGATTATGTTTTGCCGGGACAGCTATTGGTCTCAGGGTTATATGGGAAAGAGGACAATTTGAAATCTGTTGCAGCATCTGGAGAAATCCTCGGCGAGACATGGTATTCAACAAAGGTCGAATTACCCCTTAAGAGCACATTTCATGTTTTCAACGGGAATGAAAAGCGTAAATATGCCCTAAAAATAGTTGGAAAAGTGCTGCCGGTATGGGGATTTGGAAAGCCAGAGTTCTCTGAATATGAAACGGAAGTGAACGAGCAGCGAGTGAAATTCTTTAAATGGAGCCTGCCGCTTACTGTTGAAAAAAAGACATTAAGAGAGCGTGAACAAGTGACGAGAATCTATACTAAACAAGAAGCGATCGAAAGTGCAAAAGAATTAGCAAGAAAAGATATAAAAAAACACCTTCCTGAAAATGCTATAATAAAAGGGGAAAAAATTTTACATCAATCATTCGAGAATGATAAAGTAAACCTAACAACTCATTTTACAATCATTGAAGATATAGCAGTAGGACAACCAATTATCCAAGGAGACTGAGAATGACAGAAGACTTAAAAACGATGGAAATACAACTTGCGAATCCAAATGAAGCAATTTCCTTATTCGGCAACGCGGATATGAATCTTAAGTTAATTGAACAGGAGCTTGGTGTCTCGATCGTCACCCGCGGAGAAACACTCGGAATCTCCGGACCAGAGGATAAAGTGCAGCAGGCACAGGCTGTTCTGGTTAATCTTCTTGCCGTCATACGGAAAGGGATAAGCATTAGCCAGCGGGAAACGGTGTATGCAATCCAGATGGCTGAAAAAGGAACGCTTGAATACTTCAAGGATTTATTTGATGAAGAAATAAGCAAAAACGTTAAAGGAAAATCTATAAGGGTAAAAACCCTCGGCCAGCGGCATTATATCAATGCCATTAAAAGCCGTGACCTTGTCTTTGGCGTTGGTCCTGCAGGTACTGGAAAAACTTATCTGGCAGTTGTAATGGCTGTCAATGCACTTAAAAATGGGACTGTGTCAAAAATTATCCTAACAAGGCCTGCAGTAGAAGCAGGTGAGAGCCTGGGATTTCTCCCTGGAGATCTGAAGGAAAAAGTGGATCCATATCTTCGGCCATTATATGATGCCCTTCATGATATATTAGGATCAGAGCATACATTGCGCTTGATTGAACGAGGAACAATCGAGATTGCACCACTTGCATACATGCGTGGGCGTACGCTTGATGATGCGTTTGTCATCCTAGATGAAGCGCAAAACACAACTCAGGCCCAAATGAAAATGTTCTTGACGCGGCTTGGTTTCGGCTCAAAAATGGTAATCACGGGTGATACCTCTCAAGTCGATTTGCCTAAGGGAGCCAAGTCTGGATTAGTCGCTGCTGAAAATATTTTAAAGGATGTAAAGGGAATTTCTTTTGTGCATCTGGAACAGGCAGACGTTGTGCGTCATCCGCTTGTTGGAAGGATTATTGAAGCATACGGAAAGTTTGAATAAACCTCTGTCAGTCCGCTCTTGCTTTACAAGGCGGACTTTTGGTTATACATAGTAAAGTAAATGGTCATTTATATGTCATAAATAGTCATATTCCATAGGGTATGCACCGACTTTATCCCTATTGTCAAATGGAGATGAAAGTTAAGGGGAAACCTGATATGATGGAACAGAAAGTTAGTTATTTTTCCCAGTAAACTCTGTTGGCTTCTAAATGCCACAGTAGGAGGGCTGTAAATGGATAAGCTGCAGATCCAGTTAACTGCTATTCTGAACTTGTTGAATATAAAGATTTTCCGGGTACTATTATTTTTGCTCATTGGCATTGTTATGTATTCTGCCATGTACAGTAATGTAAAGCCTGAGAAACTTAATCTGGAGCTATTCTCAGTTGCAGAGAAGACCATCAGGTCGCCTATTACAATTGAGGATAAAGAAAGTACAGAAAAAAGCCGCAGGGAAGCGGTTGAGCAGGTCAAAGATGTTTATATAGTCAAAAAGGAATATACCCAGAATCGGGTGGACCTGGTTACATCTATTTTTGATTCTGTTTCTGAAGTGAATGATGAAGCGGAGGAAAAAATAAACCAAAAGAAAAAAGATTATACTCTGGATAACAATGAAGCTGAGAATAAAGCCCCTGTAGAAACTTCAATTAATGAAAAGCTTGCTGCGTTGAAAACAAAATTGACTGAAAGTGAAACAAACAGTTTATCTGATCAAGTATTCATAACTTTACTTCAGGCTGCAAATGACGAGCTGGCAGTAGCGAAAGATTTAACTGTTACTGCAATCAATAATGTTATGAATCCCCGGATTCCAGCAGATCAAGTTGAAATTGCGAAAAAACGAGTGGAAGAAGAACTAAAATATTCGAGCTTAAGCAGCAATTTAAAGGATGCGGTCATTGAGATGGGCCGTTATGCTGTCGTCCAGAACGAATTTTATGATCCGGAGGC
>NZ_JBAVFI010000653.1:0-5111 GCF_049588175.1 Mesobacillus sp. | reverse complement strand
GTATTACGATATGACTGTGCAGTCAAAATTGCTTCTGTGACCAGTCAGTCACATTAATTAAGTGTATTGGGAGGCTTTAAGGTGAAGGAAAAGGAAAAAGCGATCATCGAAGCGGCCATCAAGCTATATGCAACAAAAGGATTCTCATCAACCTCCATTCAGGAAATTGTGACTGAGAGTGGAATTTCCAAAGGAGCTTTTTATTTATATTTCAAATCAAAGGATGCTTTGCTTATTGCCATTCTTGAATATTACTTTGAACGTATTGAGAAAAATTTAGCAGCTTTTGAGCATGAAAATCTGCCTCCAAGAGAAAAGTTCGCTAAGCAGCTGACGGCTTTATTCAATACGATGCTTGAGCATAAAGAATTTATCATCATGCAATCTAGGGAACAGGCAATCCCTTTGAATGAAGAGGTAAAAGCACTCATGTTCCGTAAATATCATGAAGGGCATACATTTTACCAAGAAAGCCTTCGAGCCATATATGGAAAAAAAGCAGAGCGGCATCTGTGGGATTTGTCGTTAATGTTGGAAGGCTTGTTCAATTCTTACATAAAGCTTTTATTTTTCAATCAAGAGGGCTTTCAAAATAATGAACTGGCCGAGTATATCCTGAGAAGGATGGACTCTTTAGTTGTGGGATTAACCAATGAGCAGCCGGCAGCGACTGAAGAGAAGATGAAAGAACTCTTCAAAAAGACAAAGGCATTTTTCCTGGCACGAAATGGTGATGCAAAGAATGCGATTGAAAAAATGAAGCAAGTCATTTCGGCCATAGGTAATAATGATGATTTAAAAGTATCAATAGAGGTCCTCGAAGGTGAAATCGATAAGGAAACACCGCGGCTTCCGGTGATTCAGGGTATGCTATCCAATTTTAAGGATCAGGCCGCACTTGAGCGATATTGTGAAGAAATTGCTAAGTACTATAATTTAAAATTTTAATTTTCACAGCCTATTTTTCACAATAAAGGCTATTGTCCATTCATTTTGCTCCAAACTGAATATCATTGTATTAGGGCATACCTCCTCAAACAACTTTAAGCGAGCTGAAAAGCTCGCCTTTTTTTATGGGGATTTTTAGTTTTTTAGGCTTAGAAGTTGTTAGGAAGATTGAAAATTAATACAATTAAGAAATACAACTATAGATTCGAAGGGTTGGGTCCAATTGAAAATTTATTCATCTATACTGCCTGCAGAAGAATTGCAGACTGAAGTGAAAATGGCATTTCCTCAAGTGAACTTTGAATTTCATAAGGGAATAAAGGAAGATCTATTTTTAAATGCTGAAGTATTTATTACATATGGTGAAGATTTAACGGAAGAACTTATTTTAAAAGCTGATAAGTTAAAATGGATCATGGTGATGTCAGCGGGATTGGAAAAGATGCCGTTTGATGCCTGCAAGCAGATGGGAATCTTAGTTACAAATGCACGCGGAATTCATAAAATTCCAATGGCTGAATTTACAATTGGCATGATGCTGCAGCATGTAAAGCATATGAGGACACTATGGGAAAATGAAAGTAACCAATTATGGGAACGCAAGCTGCCGATGGGGGAATTGTTCGGCAAAACATTGCTCATTCTAGGTATAGGGGCAATCGGTGGAGAAGTTGCCAGGCTGGCAAAAGCGTTCCAAATGAAAACGATTGGTGTTAACCGCAGCGGCGAAAAGGCAGAATGGGCTGATGAAATTTATACGATGAAAGCTATTAAAGAGGCTTTGCCAGAAGCGGATTTCATTGCTTCCGTTCTGCCAAGCACGAAGGAGACAAAGCATCTCCTCGATGAAAGCCATTTTGATCTAATGAAGGATTCAGCCGTGTTCATAAATATTGGACGCGGAGATTTAGTGAAAGAAGAAGTTATATTGGCTGCCCTTCGAGATAGAAAGATTGCCCATGCGTATTTAGATGTTTTTTATACTGAGCCGCTGGCAGAAGAGCATCCATTTTGGAGGATGGATAATGTTACGGTAACGCCGCATATTTCAAGTATAACGAAAAACTATATGCCAAGATCTTTTGAAATTTTTAAACATAATCTGCATACATATATTAAAAAGCGTGCGGACTATATCAATGTAATCGACATGGACAGGGGGTACTAGGAATGAAGATTTATACTAAAACAGGTGATAAAGGAACAACCTCGCTCATTTACGGAACACGTGTCAGCAAAAACGATGCAAGGGTTGAAGCATATGGTACTTGCGATGAAACCAATTCGATGATCGGTCTCGCGCTTAGTTATTTGAATGGAGAGTATTTTAGCGGAAAGGAAGAATTGCAGTCGACCTTTCATAAAATCCAGACCGTCTTATTCCATGTAGGCGCAGAGCTTGCTACACCAGCTGGCAGGGAAGTGAAATGGACTCTTGAACAAAAAGATATCGATGAATTAGAACAGACGATTGATTCATGGGATGCAGCACTACCGCAATTAACCAACTTCATTCTTCCTGGGGGAAATCAAGCTGGAGCTGCACTTCATGTGGCAAGAACGGTTGCCAGAAGAGCTGAACGCCAGGCAGTTGAAATTGGTGATGAAGTAAATCCGCTTGTCCTTTCTTACTTGAACCGGCTGTCAGACTTTTTATTCGTAGCTGCAAGATATGTTAATATGCACCTTGGTTCAAAGGAACAAACATTGCACCAGGAAAATTCATAAAATCTTGATTGTATAGGTAGTTATATTGACAAAAGTGGAAATAAATTAGTACACTAATTATAAATATTATAAAATAAGAATAATAATCTTAAGAAATGTGAGGTGCATGGCGGTGGTACAGAGCCAGTTAAAAGAAGCCTTGGATACCTTGAAGGATACAGGAGTCCGTATTACTCCGCAACGTCATGCGATACTCGAATATTTAATAAACTCAATGTCGCACCCAACAGCAGACGAAATCTATAAGGCGCTGGAAGGGAAGTTCCCAAATATGAGCGTCGCGACAGTTTATAACAATTTGAGAGTATTCCGTGAAGTTGGACTAGTGAAGGAACTGACGTATGGAGATGCCTCAAGCCGTTTCGATTATGTGACTAGCCATCATTATCATGTAATATGCGAAAAATGCGACAAGATCGTTGATTTTCATTACCCAGGCCTCAATGAAGTAGAACATTTGGCTTCGCATGTGACAGGATTTAAGGTCGGCAACCATAGAATGGAGATTTACGGAACTTGTCCAGATTGCTCAGCTAAAGAAGCGCATTAATTAACACTGGTGGCGAAAGCTATCAGTTTTCTTTTTTTAGGCTTTCTTTTCATAATCATTGATGCTATTGTATTTTTTTGATCATTTTATTGTTAAGGAGTACTTCTGAAAGAGAACAAAGCTATATCAACTTATATAAGAAAAACTCGGCAGCTGCGCCGAGTTTATTTTGTGTTTGTTTTGTTGCAGCATCAGCGCTTGTAATGGCTGACTAAGGCCTGGCCTAATGCTGTTCTTGTTTGCGATTATATTTTTCATCAAAATCCTTGCCTTCTAGATTTGGGTCAAGGGTTAATGGTTCGTTGCAATACATGCACATATCTACCCTGCCAAGAACTTTAGTTTGCTTGCCGCAATTCGGACAGACAACCTGAACAGTTTTGGTGGAAAGCATCCCAATCCAAAAATAAACGGCTGTGCTCGCGATAATGAAAATCAGGCCCAGCAACATAAAGATTGTCATGACAACTGGAGAATTGCGAAAGAAGATGCCGCCGTACATAACGATGAAGCCGATGAAGATCAGGCTTAGTGCAAAAGTTCGGATTTTATTTATTTTACTAGAATATTTAGCCATCGATTTCCCTCCCTAAAAACTAACTATATCATACCATTTTCGGCATGATAAAACATAATCACTCTTAAATGGGTGTCGAAAAATGTCTAGAGAAATTGCAGGAGATTTTATATAATTGTCGAACATATATGCTAACAAACAAATGGAGGAGTTTATTATGGAGGATATCCTTCGTTCTATATACCAAGAACGCGCAAGCCACCCTAATACAATTGGAGTGGTGATGGTCGAGAAAAGGCAAAAAGCCATCCCAACCACCGATACATTTGATGTTATTCTGCTTATTATTGTTAAAGAAAATGATGATCCTGTGTTTGTGAAGCACTATTCTTATGGCGACAAGAAAGCTGCCATGCACATTGTGACTGAAAAGCAAATCCATGATTGGCTGTTAATAGGAAATAACAAAAAAATATTTGACTGGCTTTATAACGGTAAAATCATTTTTGATCGAAATGAACGTATCGCCAATCTGAAACATGAATTAAGAGAATTTCCGTTCTTCGGCAGAAAAATTAAAATGGGAATCGAATTCTCAAAGTTAATAAGAAGATATACAGACGGTAAAGCTTTTTTTGACAATTACCATTTTCTCGATGCCTATAACCATGTGGTTCATTCCTTGCACCATTTAGCGAGGCTTGCAGTAATCGAAAACGGATTTCATCCTGAGGTTACAGTCTGGCATCAGGTCAAACAAATTGAACCTGAAATCTATAAGTTATATGAAGAGCTTGTCTGCAGTGAAGAAACGATTGAAAAAAGATTGGAGCTTTTATTCCTTGCGAGTGAATTCCTTATTCATAAAAGAACAAAAATAGGCACCCAGCACCTTCTTGAAGTGCTGCAGGAAAATGAATACTGGTCTTTTAATGAGATGATGACGCACTCTGAGCTGGTTCCGTATTCTGTTGATCTTGGAATACTTGTTGAGTATTTGATTGAAAAGAAAATCATTGCTGTTGTTAACGTTGAAACGAAGGGTCAAGGCATTTACCACAGATATTATCAGGTTCCTGAAAAATTATCGTAAAAAAATAATAAAAGCTGTTGACCTTTTAAAAAATACTTGGTATATTAATAACCGTCGCTGCGAAACAAAGAAAAAACATTTTCGCGGCAGGCGGTTGAAATAATAAACAGCGTTTCGAAAAGAAAACATTCATTCAAAAAAGTGTTGACATAAAAAACGCTGAATGGTATATTAGTAAAGTCGCTTCTGGGTGACACGCTAACTAAATTGCTCTTTGAAAACTAAACAAACAAGCGTCAACAAACAATATTTTATAGTGACTTCTATTATATAGA
>NZ_JBAVFI010000652.1:0-3297 GCF_049588175.1 Mesobacillus sp. | reverse complement strand
GAAATGAGCTGGGCGTTTCTGGCTAGCATGGTATCAAGAAACGGCGGCTATAATATGTGCGACCTTGAGGGAGAATGGTTTCCGAGAATGATCGATCCTGCCATCAGAAAGCGATTATTCCTCACTTATGAAAGGGCAAACTGGCTAATTTTCCGTGATGCCTATTCACAGCTCCTTTTATACACCTATTCGACGAATAAAAACACTACAATGTTTCATTTGTTAAAATTCCTTAACGTATCAGCTTTTATGGAAAAAGAATGGAATCATTTCTGGGAAACAAGGGACAAGAAAAGACTGATGATCGCTTTAATCGTGAATGAACAAAATGTAATCCATAAACCAGTGATCAAGCACCACGTATTTAAGAAGAGGGTGTTTAACACCTGGTTGTTCTCATTTGAAGATTTTTTCCATTTTAGCACTGTTCTTTTTCCTACTTGTGATGGGGAGCTCTTTGGAGCAAGTGTAAATGGATTCAAATCCGTAAATAAAAGGATTGACCTGGGAAAAAGGTTGGCATCAATTTTGTTTGATCAGCGTAAATATCCCTTATTTCTTGAATTCGCCCTGAGGACAGAACATACCGCATCAAGACATGATTATGAAAAATTTTTTCCCGAATATAAAAAAAGAGACACTCCTTATCTAAGGTGCACATACCCAGTCATCAGCCACCATTACCATGACCAAGGAGACTGGTATAAAGGGAGGAAGTTTCAGCATGAATGGCTTGAGAAAGAAATAAAGCATATACATCCAATTCAATTGACAAAATGGTATCTCCAAAAGCAAAAACAACTTCATGCACTAGTGTCTTTAAAGGATATATTTACCACAATTTAAAAAACCAAAACAAAAAGCAAGGGAGACCCTTGCTTTTGTTAAATCACTCAGCAGGACGATTTGGTCCTGCTAGTTTTTTGTCACCATAGCCTGCTTTTTTCTCAGGTGTATTATTTGGATTCTGCACATTTTTGTTCTGCTTCTTATTCATAAAAACACCTCCCAACATTAGTTTGTTCATTTGGGATTTTTTCATGCGGGCGATAGTGTCGAAGGATGTAATCCTAGTGATAAAAAAGCACTTTGTTTGCCGAATTCCTTCTAGTTTTGTCAGCTGTGAAGGAGGTTAAGCCGCAAGGGAGAATTAAAGATAAGAGCGTGATGATTTATAAATTAATTTTTCTCTACTCGAATTCGTGCCGTCAGGACTTCATATGACAGACCTTAAAATTAATCAATGTCAGGAGAGATTGTTTATGAGAACAGGAATTGAAAAGAAACAAATTTTAGGGATATTGACGGATATGATTAATAACCTGGAAGTCGCTGATGCCAATTTGCATGAGACGCTGACTGGAATTAGATCTGACATGTGCATTGCTCAGACAGAGCGGTTGGAGAACATTGAAATAGTACTCGATGGACTTGAAAAGAACTTATCAGCCTATAAATACAGCAATGCTCCGTTGATAACAGATACAAAAGGTTTAAAACTTGAATTAGGTTTTTAATATATAATAGAATAAATGCAATCTTAAGTAGCTTTTATTTATGAAAAGGCTACTTTTTATTTGGCCACCATGTTTATAACAATCGGTTAATTTCAGGAAAGCAGGAAGAAAAAATGGACCAGCATCACCAAATAATAGAATTATCCAAAAAATTGATAGATTATTCAGAGAGCGCTCTAAGGCGATATGAATTTTCGAAACAGGAAGGCAGCAGAGGGGATTTCCATACAGAAGTTAAGCCTTTTGCAGACGAGGTGAAAGAGACTGCAACAATCTGGAAAGAAGCAGCGACTAATTGGGTTATTGAGCATAAGCCTAAAAATCTCCATTCAAGTCAAATTGAAACTGCAGCTGATTATATAGAAGTAATTTCTGTTCAAGCATTTTTTCCAGAAACCAGCCGGAAGAGGTTTCTTGACCAAATTCAGTCGGTCGAATTTATTTTGAACAGCATGATCCTGGCTATAGAAATTAAAATATGCAAATAAAGAAGCACCAGAGGGATCTGGTGCTTCAATTTTTTATTTAGATAGAGAATTCTTTCTGATCTTCTGGAATGAAGGCTCCTTGCAATTCCAGCTCACGAACAAGGTTCCGGTATTCATTAATGGTTATTTCATTCTGAATATACGATTTTTTTGTGAAATCGAGTAATTCATTCACATGTTCCGGAGTGTATTCTTTTGTTTGGGCAAAGAGATTTTTAAGTTCGTGAACGTTCATCTTTTCATCCTCCTCCATCATTTGAATTCATCGTATCATGAAAATGGAATTGTCCTTTATTTTTCAAAAATTTAAACTTCCGACAATTAATTTCATGTTTAGACAAAAGCGGCAGGCATTTCCAATCTCTATCACCATCTGGGCGATTACATCATATGATATTGTAATGAATCTAATGGAGGAGGATGTTCGCCATGTTTGGCCGAAGGAATAAGACGCATACCTATCAGCAACAGTTTTGGGAAAATCAATTTTATCAAGGATCTAATAATTGGAATGGAAATAATCAAGGTTTGAACCGGCAGCAGCCGTACCCTCAACAATATGTTAACCCTCAATGGAACAGCATGCAGGGAAATTGGCAGAATCAATATATGCAGCAGGATTACCCGATCAATCCCTACGTGCAGGGAAATCCTCAATGGAACCAGCAATATTCAAAGACGCAACCAAAGAATAATTATTCAAAAATGCTCTTTCAAAATCCACTCCAGCCAGAGGATGACCCGATTTACGGATACTACAGCCAGCAGTCTGATTTTCAAAATTACAATCCTTATCCACAGCAGGCATTTATGCCTAAGCAGCCATCAGGATTGCAATCAATCATGAATTCATTTAAAAGCCAGGACGGAAATCTTGATATCAATAAGATGGTAGACACCGCAGGCCAGATGGTGAATGCAGTGACTCAGGTGTCATCTTTGGTTAAAGGCCTCGGCGGAATGTTTAAAGTTTAAACACAAAAGCAGGCGATTGCCTGCTTTCAGACTGTAAACCAGCTCGATAAAAATCGAGCTTGTTTACAGTCTTTCTTTTGTTAGGAGGAGAAATGAGGCAGTAAATTTCAGTTGTAGGGACTTCGCTTTAGAATAATTAGGAAACAAAGGGACCTTATTAGTGCTCATTTTTTCCAAATATTGCTTTTTTTAGTAACTGAGGAGCCTTATTAGTACTCGTTTTTTTCCGGATTTTGCTTTTTTAGTAACCGAGGGGGCTAATTAGCGCTCGGTTTTTCCAAATATTGGTTTTGCGAGTAACTAAGAGACCTTATTAG
>NZ_JBAVFI010000651.1:0-3803 GCF_049588175.1 Mesobacillus sp. | reverse complement strand
GCGCAAGCGCCTTGGTCAGCCCCGTCAAGCGCTGGCCGACTAAAACCGCCACGTCCTGTGACAACGTCGGCACTAGGACATCGTATCCGTCGAAGGTCCGACCGGTGAAGTCGTTCTTTGACTTCATTGGGCGGACCGAAGTGACTCGAGGGGCTAGGCGCTGGAGCTGGACATTTCTCGAAGTGAATATTATGCTTTCTTTTCTTTAAAAAAACTCCCGACACTTTTGCCGGGAGCCTGTTCAATCTATTTATTGTTGGTTTGGGTTGCCATAAAGCTCTTCCAAAGGCTTCATGATGATCTGGTTAAGTTCGGCAATAACCATGCTCATCCTTTGTTCAGCTTCCATCAGTTGTGAAATTTTTTCGTGCTGCTGTACTAATGCCACTGTCTTTTGAGCCTGTTCCACTTCTTCTTGTGAAATTTCCTGGCCCATCATTTGCTTTTCCTGCAGCTGCATTTGGATATTGCGGAAGCTTTCGAACATTTTTCTCGCTGTTTCATCGCTGTTTACCGCATCATAAAGATTTTTTAAGTTCGTATATTCCGAACTGTTCCTGATTGCCTTTTCAAGATCGTAGGCCGCATCGTAAGTATTAACTGCCATTTAAATCACTCCTTCTACGTTAAACGCTCCACTACACTATAACAAACTATGCACTCAAATGCGAGAAGTTCGAAACTGGCTGTAATCCAGCTTAATCCCCCTTAAAAATCACCATTAACTGACCATATTCATAATATGCATTATGTGTGTTTGCCTATTTTAAAGGAGGCTGTTTTCGCAATGCTGATCGTGATGGAGCAGCGATAAGCGATGCTGTTTTTATGAAAAGAGTCTCACAGAAATTGAGGAGAAGCTATGACGCCAGCAAAAAAGCAAGACCAAAAAATTAGCCCGGTCATCGCTTTGCTGACTGAAATAAAAGAAGAACATGGACCAGACTTCGGCAAAGTCCACTCTTTCTGCGAAGAACTTCATCAGGGGGTATCTGAGCTGGGAGGAAGCTTTTATGTCTTTTCACTTAAAGGCTTTTCTGACGAAGGAGTTGAGGGCTTTTATTATGATGACGATGTGGATGATTGGAAAAAAGGATCCCTCCCCTTCCCCAATGTGATCTACAATCGGATTTCTTCACGGCGTACGGAATATAGCAAGGGATTTAAGGGATTTTTAAATAAATTGGAATCACGGGGAATATGTATATTTAATCACCGTTTTCTTTCTAAATGGGAAATTCATGAATTTTTAATGAAGGAAGAGCATTTGCATCCTTATATTCCTGAAACATATTTGTTTACGGAACCGGTGCTTGAAAGCATGCTTAACCATCATGATGAGCTATATATTAAACCGGTGCATGGAAGCCAGGGCCGCCAAATAATCCAGCTGGTAAAAGATGATGGCCTTATCCATACTTCTTTTTCCACTGTGCAGCCAAAAGAACTCCCTCCATTCTCAAATGTTAAAAATTTAGCTCGAGCTTTATCCAACAAAGTGGCAAAGCAGCAGTATATCATCCAGCAGGGGATTCAGCTATCTGAACTAAATGGGAGAAGAATGGACTTCCGGGTCCTATGCCATAAAAATGACCAGCATTTCTGGAAGGTCACATCAATCGTCGCAAGGGTTTCAGCGGAACATTACTTCGTTTCAAATATCGCGAGGGGTGGCGAGGTCATGCGTCCTGCCCATACTCTATCTTTGATATTTGGCAAGGAACAGGCAAGACAGCAAGTTGCGCTGATGAAAGAATTGGCTCTTGAAACAGCTGAAGCCATCAGCCAGCATGCCGAAGGGTTGACTGCAGAGCTCGGGATTGATATTGGAATCGATATTAAAGGAAACCTGTGGCTGATCGAAGCCAATTCCAAGCCTTCTAAAAATTTTGAAGAGCGCGGAACAAAAATCCGGCCTTCGACGAAAGCCATAATTGAACATTGCTATGGACTTTTTGAATCGTAAAGGCCAAGAGGAGTATGAGTATGATTTCATTTGGAATGATGTCACTGAACTTAAATAGTGAGCTTTCTTATTTTACAGAGATTGCGCGGCAAGCAAACCCATCTCTTTTCACCTGCTATAGGTTTGCTCCCGCAAGCATCCAACCCGTAAGCCAATTGGCCATAGGAGAACGCTTTGACAGTAAACATGATAAATGGGTCAAGGGAGAGTTCCCTATTCCCGAAATTTTATATGACCGTTGTTTTTATTCCGATGACCTTCTTTCCAAACAATCAATGGCCATTGTCAGGTGGCTGAAGGGCAGGTCGGATATAACCTTCCTCGGAAGCGGCCTTCCAAATAAGTGGGCGATTTATGAGGCATTGTCAACATCCAGTCTCTCTCCGTATATTCCTGAAACCTTTAAAGCGACAGACGGAAAAATGGTGGTCAGCCAGCTGAAAAAATGGAAAAAATCCGTTCTTAAGCCCGCATTTGGTTCCGGAGGCGCAGGGATTTACAGCATAGAAAAAGATGGCCGTGGTTTCATTGTCGCAGCTGATTTTAGTGGGAAAATGGTACAGAAATATTTTCAAACCGAGAGTGAAACAGAGGATTGGCTGAACCGTCTCATCAACAAGAAGGAATATCTTATGCAGCCTTATCTTGAATTGACAGATTCGCAAAACTGCCCATTCGACATCAGGATCCTCTTGCAAAAGGATATGACAGGCACATGGACAGTAAGAGGAAAAGGGATCCGCCGTGGAAGCGAAGCCGGCATTATCTCTAACTTAAGCGCTGGCGGTGAGATTTTAGCTTTCGAAGACTTTGCAGAATCCCTCAGCATCAAGACAAAAAAATTCATTTTACATGAACTTGATGACATCCTAACCAAACTTCCCGAAATCCTTGAAGCCTCTTTCCCAAAACTTTTTGAACTTGGAGTCGATATTGGCCTTTCGCAGGATAATGCCTTGTGGGTGCTTGATACAAATTCAAAGCCTGGAAGAAAAGTAATAGCAGCAACAAATCCGGAAATGAAGGAAATTCTTTATAAAGCTCCGTTAGAGTATGCCTATTTTCTTAATAAGAATCTGACAGAAAGAGAGGAACAGCACTCATGAGAAAACGATATCCAATCGAGATCATCAATCATTCCAAGCAAATTGTTTTTATCCCTGATGATCTTCCTAACGGTAAGAACATCAGTAAGATCGCATTCGGAAATAAGGTGCTGGATGTTACGTGCGCTCCTCACCCAAAGGGCCGAAATGTTATCGTCCTGAGCAATGATATCCAGAAGGAATTATCCATGCCAGACCTAACTGCTCCCTTGCATGTGTTTATCGACCAGCAAACCCTGTTCATTGGACCGTTAATCGGCATTTTGACATCAGGTTTCACACCTTATCCTTTACGGCCTATTGGTGAAAGATCGATGTTCTTTGCAAAGCTCCTTTCCGTCAATAAAATGGTTGGCGCCCTTCCCTTCGTCTTTGGTGAAGAGCATATCGATTGGGATAGTGGATTAATTAATGGGTATTTTTTTGTAGATGATGGCTGGAAGACAATGAAGGTCCCCTTCCCTAACGTCGTATACGACCGTTTGCCAAACCGGAGGACTGAAAGGATGTCTGAGCTTCGCAGCTTGAAGGCGAGAATGCAGACTGATTATTTGATCCCCTGGTATAATCCAGGTTTCTTCAGCAAGCTTGATGTGTTCGAGAGGCTGCAGCAGGATGAACGTGCGTCTGAATATCTGCCTGAAACCCACCAATTCTCTTCTTTTTCAATCATTGAACGCATGCTCTCAAACTATGGCAATGTATATGTGAAACCTGCAAATGGCAGTCTA
>NZ_JBAVFI010000650.1:0-3340 GCF_049588175.1 Mesobacillus sp. | reverse complement strand
AGCATGAGATGCAAGGTATTCCAGAAGATTTTTCATTTCAGGAGGCTGCTTCTACACAGAACGGGGCGATTGAAACGGTTGAACTGTTAATGGAAAAAATGACACCAAAGCAGTCAGTTATTTTCATCCTTAAGGAAGCATTTCGTTTTCAATCAGCGGAGATTGCTGGTCTGCTCGGGATGACTGAAATGGCAGTAAAGGGGTCGTTGCATCGTGCGAGAAAACGGCTTGAAAAAGAAGGGACAATTCGTGAGATGGACTCATTACAGGATGAAGGGGAAGTAAAGCTTCTTTCAAGCCTGTTGAGTGAATCTCTTAAAGCTCAAGATCCAACCGTCCTGTTAGAAAATATAAGTGAAATCCCATCTCTTTTTGCTGCTCCAAAAATGGCAATGGCCATGCATTCAAGTTCTCCTCTCTCTTCTTTCAAAATGGCAGCCTAACCAGAAAAGGGAGGAAATATCATGGGTACAATTCCATATGTTATCGAGCAATCAAATAGGGGAGAACGGTCTTACGACATTTATTCTCGTCTGCTAAAAGACCGCATCATCATGCTGGGTGATGAAATCAATGACCAGGTTGCGAACAGTGTCATTGCTCAGCTGCTTTTCCTTGAAGCGGATAATCCTGAAAAGGATATTTCAATTTATATCAATAGTCCTGGCGGGTCTACAACGGCAGGTTTCGCTATTTTTGATACAATGCAGTACATCAAGCCTGATATCAGCACGATTTGCATCGGAATGGCAGCATCATTTGGAGCGATGCTTTTGCTCGCAGGTACGAAAGGAAAGCGATTCGCACTTCCGAACAGTGAGATCATGATCCATCAGCCGCTTGGCGGAGCTAGAGGGCAGGCCACTGAAATCGAAATCTCGGCACGGAGGATTCTCAAGCTTCGTGAGCATATCAACTCCATTATCTCTGAGCGTACAGGGCAGCCGATTGAAAAAATCGCGAAAGACACAGACCGTGATTATTTCATGAGTGCACAGGAAGCTCTTGAATACGGGATTATTGATAAAATCATTACGAAATAGTTAATGGGCCGTATAGCACCCCTGTATAAAAATGAGCTGTTCCTCGGCTTATTTTTTTTTTTACATTTATTTTAATAAACAATTAAAATGGAATTGTAGCCATCAGGATGAGTTTCATACAAGAGATCCTAAAAAATCATGATTAAGGGAAATCATTGTTGATATAAATCCTGAGAAGTAACGAACGAACAGAAAACGGAGGAAAGTGTATGAAAGTAGAGATCAGGCAAGCAATACATAGTGACAGAGATATTTTTATCGAGTATGCAGTTAAATTAAGCAACTTCAATCGAAATAACCATGCAAACGAATGTACATACGATAATTATGAGAGCGTTATTAATGCAATAAAAAAGAATGCTCTTGAAACATTTAATAGTAGAAATGATGATACCTTGATCCTAATTGCAGAATTAGAAGGAAAACCTGTTGGATATGCTTTAGGAAGGATTTTTGAAGAAAATGAAGCAGCAGATAATGGAACAGGCAGAATGGGTCTTTTTGACGAACTATTTTTGGATGATGCCGCCAGAGGACATGGTCTAGGACAAAGACTATTAGATGAGACTTTAAATTGGATGAAAGAAAGAGGGATTAATAGAGTTAAATTACATGCCTATTCCTGGAACGATCATGCGAAAAAATTATACGCAAGAAATGGCTTTAAGGAATATGCAGTATCCTATGAAACATTTATATAAAAAGACAGTTTGACCTTTGATTCGATAGAGTAACGCAAATACTCGCTACATAAATAGGGTATTACTTTATGTATTGTCATTAAATAATACCCCGTCATTTTTCCTGCTTAATGTACCAATGATGCTCTCAAATTACTCACGCCATTTTCCAAATACCCCTTTAAACATGTTAACATATATACCCAACCTTCTTTTTGCTGGAGCATTTTATTTACTATTTGAGGGTCATCTGCTTTCAATCCAGATTCGTTAACCTCAATGATGGTACTAGTAAAGTCCAGCTCTTTCAGTGTGAGTGTAACAGTTGTTTCTTGATTTTCTGCTCCCCAGGAAAACACGATTTTCTTATTTTCCTCGACTTCCAACACAAGAACGGACCCTTCTGCATTGTATTCATCATACCTCCAGATAATTGTCTTTCCAGGTTCCATTCTTCCTGTTCCGGATGAAAACCAGAAATTAGCCATCTTTTCAGGGTTTACAAATGCTTCAAACACTTCATGAGCAGGCTTTGAAATTTTCATTTTTGTAGTAACGTGAGTATCCATAATTGTTTTACACTCCTTCTATATTTTACGTTTCTTTCATTTTATCATGAATTAGCATGAATCCTACCCTGGCCAAAGAGGATCAGCTTATGCTTTTTTGAAAAAACAACAACAGATTTGCTTGTACATCATACTTTGCTACGTAAAAAATTCTGAAAAAATAAAAAAAGATTCTGGAACTGTAATTGTGAGACTGTTATAATCGAGTTTATATTTTAAAAAATTAGAATTTTCGAAGTACAACAACATGTCGCAAATGCACAGTAAAGGGGAATGTCCATGAATCTCTACGGATCAGAAAAAATCAGAAAAATGACCTCGAGCATCTTTCAGGAAGTGGTAGACCGAAAGCAGGCTGCTGTTTTGAAAGGGAAAGATGTCATCGATCTAAGCATTGGGAGTCCGGATTTTCCGCCACCATCTTTTGTAGTTGATACCCTGGTAGAATATTCGAAGGATCCTGGAAGATACGGGTATACATTGAAAGGAATCACTGAATTCAATGAGGCAGTAAAGTATTTTTATCAGCAGCGTTATGGTGTTGAACTAGATGATAAAAATGAAGTTCTGCAGCTGATGGGTTCTCAGGATGGGCTTTCTCACCTTGCCACAGCGATTATTGACCCAGGGGATTATGTACTTGTACCGGACCCAGGGTACCCTATCTATGAAGCTAGTGTCACAATTGCTGGCGGGCTCACCTATCCGATGCCTTTACTTGCAGAGAATAAATTCCTTCCTAAGCTGGATGAAATTCCGGAAATCGTTTTACAAAAGACGAAAATGATGGTTTTAAGCTATCCTGGAAATCCTGTCACAGCACTTGCTGATCAAAGCTTTTTTGAAGAGGTTATCCAGTTTGCCAAGCTGCATAATATACTTGTTGTGCATGACTTTGCCTATTCAGAACTTATCTATGACGGAAACCCGCAAATCAGTTTCATGTCAGTGCCGGGTGCGAAGGAAGTGGGAGTAGAGTTCAACTCGCTCTCGAAAACGTTTAATATGGCTGGCTGCCGAATTGGCTATGTGGTAGGCAACCCACAAG
>NZ_JBAVFI010000649.1:0-2123 GCF_049588175.1 Mesobacillus sp. | reverse complement strand
TTAATAAGTAACTAAGAGACCTTATTAGCGCTCAATTTTTCCAAGTATTTCTTTTTCAAGTAACTAAAGGGCCTTATTAGCGCTCACCTTTTCCAAATATTGCTTTATTAAGTGACTAAGAGGCCTTATTAGCGCTCGGTTTTTCCAATTATTTCTTTTTTAAGTACCTAAGGGGCCTTAATGGTGTCATCTTTTTTGCTCTTTTAAGTACTCTGGCTTTAATGGTGGACCAATTTTAAAGGGAACTCATTCTTGTGTGTAAAGCCGGTTTGAATGATACTCTAAAGGCTGCTAATGCTCATTTGTTAGAGTCTCTACAAAAGATCATTTTATATCTTACTTGCCCTTTTTATCTACAAACTGAAAGCAGGCGATTGCCTGCTTTTTTAGTCTTGATCTATTAATATATCTATTTTCTTACCTGGTTTTTTAGCAATTTTTATTTTGAGTAGACCATCGATGTAGGAAGCCCGAATTTTCCTCTCGTTAATTGGCTGAGCAAATGGTATCGTTCTGCTGAACCTTTGCATTGAGGACCTGTGTCTGTGCGTTTTTTCTAAATCGTTGACTTCAGTAGATGTCTCTGACTTATTTACAGTGATCGTTAACGCGTTGTTTATTACATCGATGGAAATCTGGTCTTTTTTAATACCTGGCAGTTCAGCTGTCACTTCGTATTCAGTGTCTGTTTCATTTACGTCAACATGAATGGTGGAATAGGGGAAGGGCTGTCTGAAGAAATCGTCAATACTTTGTAATATTCCTTTTACAGGTTTTTCCTGCATGATATGATTCATTGATTTAAACCATTGTTCCAGGGCTTCATGTCTTTTTGGGCGATCAGGATGGTTAGGTGCCATCGTGTCTCATCCTCCTCTGCAGAAATTCTTATAATAGAATATGAGAGACGGAATGTCCGTGTTCAATTATTCTCTCTACATGCTTTTTACAAAAACATTCCTGCGTTTTTTTTCGTCACCGTTTTTTGAACACTTTGTGAAAAATGCTTTTAGTGTGATTTTGGTCACATTACAAAATTGTTTTCCTTTGTATGCTGAAACAGTAAATAAAGCAGAAGAGGGGTATACACATGTTTTGTTACCAATGTGAACAGACACCAACTGGAGGCTGTAAAGTCGTAGGAGTTTGCGGAAAAGATGAAACAATTGCAAGCCTGCAGGATACAATTATTTTTGCCTTAAAAGGGATTGCAGCATATAGGACGCATGCTAATCAGCTTGGATTTACCGACCCGTTTGTAGACGCAACTACTCACGAAGCACTATATATGACATTAACCAATTCCAACTTCAATGTTCAGGAGCATATTGATATGGCTATGAAAGTTGGCCAATCAGCAGTTCGGGTAATGGAAATACTTGATGAAGCACACACTAGCCGTTTGGGCATTCCACAGCCGGTCCGTGTAAGCCAGAATAAGATTGAGGGAAAGTGCATCGTTGTTACTGGTCATAACTTATTCGCCTTAGAAGAACTGCTTAAACAGACGGAAGGTAAAGGCATCAACATTTATACCCACTCAGAGATGCTGCCTGCCCATGGCTATCCTGCATTGAAAAAATACCCGCACCTAAAAGGAAACATCGGAAAGGCCTGGTTTGACCAGCGCCGCCTGTTTGAAAAATTCCCAGGTGCGATTCTTGCAACGACAAACTGCGTTATGCCAATTAAAGGGTCCTACGCTGACCGTATGTTTACATATGAAGTGACAGGACTTGAAAATGTAAGAAAAATTGAAAATGATGATTTCTCCTTGTTGATTGACAAAGCATTGGAGCTTCCAGAAGCCGATATGAATTCCGAAGAAACCTTAGTCACGGGTTTCCACCACGAAACTGTGCTTGGTCTAGCTCCAGAAGTCATTCAGGCAGTGAAAGATGGAAAGATTAAACGCTTCTTCGTCATAGCAGGCTGCGACGCGCCAGGAAAAGGCGGCGAATACTACCGTGAGCTTGCAACATCTCTTCCTCCAGAGGCAGTAATTCTGACTACTTCATGCGGTAAGTTCCGTTTTAACGATGTTGATTACGGAGTCGTTCCAGGTACGGATATTCCGAGATACATTGACCTTGGACAATGTAATAACTCGGTTTCCACCGTTA
>NZ_JBAVFI010000648.1:0-5351 GCF_049588175.1 Mesobacillus sp. | reverse complement strand
CCAGCGGGCATGTTGCCGCATAATCGAAATATTTCATAATTGTCTCCACATATATTTGACATATTAAAAGAACTCTATGTAACCATTAAAAGAAACTTCGTAAATGCTATAAAAATAGGTAAATGTTAAAAGTTCTTGTCAACAGTGTAAAACTGTGTAAATATATATGTCAAGACACCTGTTAACCCAGGAGGCAGCGAATCTATGAAACAAACAGATGTAATCATCATTGGCAGCGGAATTGCCGCGTTGCAATTAGCCAATAAATTAACAAAGACATTAAATGTGATTATTCTCACAAAGATGGAGTGGAATACCTGCAACTCTTATTTGGCCCAGGGAGGAATTGCTGCTGCAATCGGGATAAACGATGATCCTTATTTTCATTATCTTGATACGCTGGAAGCTGGCGGCCACCATAATGATGCAGAAGCTGTGCTAGCAATGACGAAAGAAGCACCTGAATTAATTAAAGGGATATGGCATGCCGGATGCAGATTCGATGAGGATCAGGATGGAAGGCTGCAATTAGGTTTGGAAGGTGCGCATAGCATGAAAAGAATCGTCCATAGCGGCGGTGATGCCACTGGGAAGCATGTGGTGGATTTCTTTAGTTCTAACCTAGGTTCCAATATTTCGATTGAGCAATCGGTTTATGTGTATGAATTAATTTTAAATGACCAAATGGATACATGCATAGGAGTAAAAGCAAAGACCCCAGATGGAGAGAATGAAGTTTACTATGCAGATCATGTAGTTCTTGCAACGGGGGGATGCGGCCAGCTTTATTCTTTTACCTCAAATGCAGAAACCGCTACCGGTGATGGCATGGCGCTTGCATATAGAGCTGGAGCTGAACTGGCAGATATGGAGTTCATTCAATTCCATCCGACGCTTCTATTTGTTAATGGCAGCACAAGAGGCCTTATTTCCGAGGCTGTCAGGGGGGATGGGGCAATCCTCGTCACTGGTGAGGGAAAAAGGATCATGGAAGATATACATCCCTTAATGGATCTCGCTCCGAGGCATATCGTATCCCAAACGATTTATGAATATTTAAAAAAGGGTATTCAAACCTACTTGGACATTACTGAAATTGAGGATTTCTGCGATCGGTTTCCGACCATCAGCCAGCTTTGCAAAGAAAATGGTGTAGAGATTGATAAGGGGCTGATTCCGGTTGTGCCAGGCAGCCATTTTATCATGGGGGGCGTGAAAACAGATTTGCTGGGCCGTACGAATATTCAAGGATTGTATGCAATTGGAGAGGCCGCCTGTACAGGAATACATGGCGCGAATCGGCTAGCGAGCAATTCTTTGCTTGAAGGGATGTTCATTGGCAGCAGGCTTGCAGAATGGATTAATCATAATCCGGCCGTATATAAAAATACTAAAAAATCTGATGCTATAAAGATAGAGTTTTATCATCCTTTGGCGGGCCTCCCTGAAATGGAAGAATTAAAAAGAACGATGATGGACCGAGCAGGGATTGTTCGGACAAGAGCAAAGCTGACAGCCCAAAAGGAATGGCTTGATCAGTTCAGTTTTGAGGAATGGATGGATGTCTCTCTTGATCAAATGTCGGCGGATGAAATCAAACAGTTCTTTATGTACATTACAGCCTGCCTCATCACTGAGTCAGCACTTGAACGCACAGAAAGCCGGGGCGGTCATTACAGGGATGACTTTCCTAATGAAGATAATTCGAATTGGATGAAAAAACGGATCATCCGCCAACGAAAAAAAGTAAAGGATGGGAAGCATGAATACAATCAAACTCCGCTTGCTACTTGAACAATTTTTTATTGAAGACATTGGCGACCGTGATGTAACCAGTGAGTTGATATTCGGAAATGGAAAAACAGGAAGTATGGTTTTCATTGCGAAAGAGGACGGAACTTTTTGTGGAGAGCAAGTTATTAACACAGGATTCCGTTTAATGGATGAAAACTGTCAGGTTAATGTCATGGCGCAAGACGGGGATCGTGTGAAAAAGGGGCAAGAGCTCGCAACTATATCCGGCCCAATTTCCGCTTTGCTTAAAGCTGAAAGGGTTGTCCTTAATCTTGTGCAGCGGATGAGCGGGATAGCGACGAAAACGCATCAGGCCGTGTCCGTTTTAGACAACGGAAAAACAAGAATTTGTGATACGAGAAAAACAACACCTGGTTTACGGATGCTTGAAAAATATGCCGTCCGATGTGGAGGCGGGTACAACCACCGCTATGGATTGTATGATGCTGTCATGATCAAGGATAATCATATTTCATTTGCAGGCTCGATCATCGGTGCTGTGGAAACAGTGAAATCAAGTCTCGGTCATATGGTGAAGGTGGAAGTGGAAATTGAGACGGAAGCCCAGCTTAAGGAAGCTATAGAAGCAAAGGCTGACTGCATTATGTTCGATAATAGGACACCGGAAGAAATCGCGGAATGGATTGGCACTGTTCCAAAAGGGATTTTAACGGAAGCTTCTGGCGGCATCACTCTTGAAAATCTGCACAGCTACCGTAATTGCGGAGTAGATTATATTTCGCTCGGCTTCCTGACGCATTCTGTTAAGTCGCTGGATATTAGTGCAAAAGTGATACCGGAATAAAAGGGGGATGAATTCATGAATCTATTGGAGGCGCTTGATACGAAAGCCAGAATGCTTCCTGAAAAATACAGGAATATGTCTGTGCAGGAACTGGAAGACTTGATCAAGGAAATAAAAGCGAAAATGGGAAAGAAGTTATTTATACCGGGACATCATTATCAAAAGGATGAAGTCATACAATTTGCTGATGCTACCGGTGATTCTCTCAAGCTAGCCCAGCTGTCAGCAGAAAACAGAGATGCGGAGCATATCGTGTTTTGTGGTGTCCATTTTATGGCGGAAACAGCTGATATTCTAACCGGGGACAATCAAAATGTCTACTTGCCGGACATGAGGGCAGGCTGTTCAATGGCTGATATGGCGGATATTTATCAGACTGAACGTGCATGGGAATTCCTCCAGGGATTGTTTGGCGATACAATACTTCCCTTGACATATGTAAATTCCACTGCCGCGATCAAATCTTTCGTAGGGGCTAATGGCGGTGCCACAGTTACTTCTTCCAATGCCGAAAAAATGGTGCAATGGGCTTTTACACAAAAAGAACGGCTCCTTTTCCTTCCGGATCAGCACCTAGGAAGGAACACAGCTTATCATATTGGAATAGGTTTGGATGAAATGGCAGTATATAATCCGATTGAGAACATCCTTGAGTTTGAAGGCCCGCTAGAGAAAGTGAAGATCATTCTATGGAAGGGACATTGCTCTGTCCATGAGAACTTTACGGTTGAAAATATTTTAAACATCCGTAAAATAAATCCGAATATGAAAATCATTGTCCACCCAGAATGCAGGCATGAAGTTGTACAGCTATCTGACATGGCTGGGTCGACCAATTATATTATAGACGCAATTAAAGCTTCACCAGCGGGAACAGAATGGGCAATCGGCACGGAAATGAATTTAGTGAACCGCCTGATTACACAGCATCCAGATAAATATATTGTTTCGTTAAATCCGCATATGTGTCCATGTTTGACGATGAACAGGATTGACCTTCAGCATCTTGCATGGAGCCTTGATTCTATTATGGATGGGCAGGAATGCAATATCATTAACGTGGATGCAGACACATCGAAAAATGCTAAGCTTGCTCTTGAAAGAATGCTGCATCAATCTTAAAAAGGAGTTCCTTCCCAGTTGGGGAGGAATTTTTATTTTGGGAAAAGCTTAATGTTGCTTGTTGAAACATATTTATAACTAGTGAAGCATAAGTTTTTTTGAAGATTGTTAGCAAATTGCCCACACCCACATACAATATATGGACTTATGCCATAGGAGGGAATCAGAATGAAGCTCCATATCGTACAGAAAGGGGATACTCTTTGGAAGATCGCCAAGAAGTACGGCGTGAACTTTGAAGAGCTGAAAAAGATGAATACTCAGCTCAGCAACCCTGATATGATTATGCCCGGTATGAAAATAAAAGTTCCAACTGGTGGAGGAAACATAAAAAAAGAAGCTCCAATTTCCGGTGGAACGCCTCAAGCAAAAATCAATATGGGTGGCAAAAAGGAAATGCCGATTGCCAAAGAGAAACCTATATCAATGCCTGAAGTGAAGAAGGAGGCACCTGTTAAAGAAGTGCCTAAGGAGGCTCCGGTCAAGGAGCAGCCAAAAATGGAAATTCCAAAAATGGAAATGCCAAAACAAGAAGCACCTAAGCCAATTAAAAAAGAAGAAGCAGTGAAACCATATACCCCTAAAATGCCGAAGCAGATCATGCCTGAAATCGATATCAACAATTACTATATGTTGAATATGTCAAACATGCAGCTCCCGCCAAAGCCGCAGCCGCAGCCAAAGCCACAGCCAAAGCCGCAACCACAGTTAAAGCCGCAACTACCGCCCAAGCCAGAGAATATTTTCCCAGAGATCAAACCAGAAGTGAAACCAGAGGTTAAACCCGAAGTCAAACCTCAAGCCAAGCCGCTGCCAAAAGCAGAAGTGAAACCAAATGTGAAATCGGAAATAAAACCTGATATAAAAATTGAAAAGAATGATTTCATGGATGAAGCACCTTCTATAATGCCTTATATCCAAGGAGGTTACCAACAGCCAATGATCCCTTATCCATATAATTGTTATCCCGGTGCACCATCTATGACGGGTCCTGGATATGGTTATCCAGGTCAGCAAATGATGCCTTATCCGCAAGTGCAGGGAGCGATGAATTATCCTGGCCAATACCCTGGTATGATGCCGGGAATGGGAATGGACGATATGGAATCATCGTCATTCAATCCAAATATGCAAATGCCATTAAGTCCTGAAATGGATGAAAATATGCCTGCAAATATGCAGCAACAGGTATCGCCTGAATCAGAGGCAGGACCTGCCTTTTATGGAATGCCAATCTCTCCTGTAATGCCTGGTCCTGGCTGGTGTCCTCCATATGGGCAAATGCCTCATGGTTATCCGCCGATGCCATACATGCCGCAAGTCGGTGGAATGATGGAAGATCAAATGCCATACCAGCCACAGGTAGGTGGAATGATGGAAAACCAAATGCCGCAGGTGGGCGGAATGATGGATAACCAAATGATGCCACAAGTGGGCGGAATGATGGATGATGAATCATCTGAAATGCCAATGCCACAGATGCCCCAGATGGGCGGAATGATGCAGGATCAGATGCCACCACAAATGCCGCAAGTCGGTGGAATGATGGAAAATCAAATGCCGCAGGTAGGCGGAATGATGCAAGGCCAGATGCCGATGCAGCCGCAGGTAGGCGGAATGATGCAAGGCC
>NZ_JBAVFI010000647.1:0-1586 GCF_049588175.1 Mesobacillus sp. | reverse complement strand
AGTCGTGCTGGAAATTGCTGTTCCCATACTAATGCCGAGTAGTAAAATGGCGATCCATATGGCAATAGGCAAATCTCCTTCTTCTGACAGGAGAAGGTACCAGTTATCGTATGATGGCCAACCTAATATATACGTTAATAACATCGCGATGAATGCAGTGAGAATGAAAAATAATAGGAAAGTACGTCCGATGAATCCACTCATTTGCGAATCACCTCAACATCCCCAAGCCACGTCGATACAGCGATGACTAATTCGGAAGTGGCACTGCCCTGAGCTTCTGCATAGCCATTTTGAAGGACAATCGATTGATTCCATAAACGTTTTTTACTGGCACCAAAAAGTCGGGCATCTCCCAGTAACGTTGTGTAATGAATCCGAACAGGGATTTCATAAGGAACAATCACACTTATTTTTCCGATTCCCTGGCGAACAGATACAAACGAGGTTCCTTTTGGCAACACCGTTTGAGTCGTATCTATGGTGATGTTTCCGTAAATACCTTGAACATGCACATCTTGCCATTCATAAGCCTGAAAAGGTGTAGTTTGCACAGAAAAGAGTTTGTTTTGAATGATGGCATTCGGTGTTTCTACGTCACCGAGAAATGGTTCAATGACCTGTTGTGTTTCATCGCCTTTCCAAAGTCGCACTAAAATATAAACCATCGTAGCTGCGATTAATAAGCGCAGGCTCCACATGGAAAGTAAGGCGACTCCTAAGAACGCGATGCCGCTCCAGAAAAACAAGCGGCTTCTTTTCCGAAGACTGATATAAATTAACCCGATACCAAAAAGAACGAACAACACGCTTCCATTATGGAAGAACATCGCTTCGATAAATATAAGTAGCAAGGCAGCCAATAGCCAAAATGTAATTCGCTCAGTTGAAAATCGTTGCAAAGCTATTCCTCCTTTTTCGTATCGGATTCCTTGACTAACAAGTAACCGCTGTTGTAATTAATCTTACTTAAAAGGAGAAGACAAGTGCCTTCTCCTTTATTTTGGTGTTTACTTTTAAGCACTTAACAGTGACTTTTCAGTAACAGTGCTAGAGCAGTGCTTTTCTATCTAATATTACACAATTTCTTGTTGCGGTTGTGCATTTTTTTCTAGCATGTCTAGTCTGCGTTCCATGGATGATAAATCATGTTGTTTTTCAATGCGTTGACCTAGACGTTCGATGTATCGTTCCATTTCTTCAAAGGCCAATAATCTTTTTTCACCGTTTTTTGATGCTTCAGGTTGAAGGACTCGGTCCATTTGGTGATGGGCACGAGTAACATTTTCTTTGCCCATCAGCTGTAGTTGGCGAACTTTCATATCTTTCAGTTTGTGTTTCATTTCTTCAAACTTTTGTTCAAGCCCAAATAACTCCTCAGTTGTGCGAGATATGCTAGCTTGTAATACGTCTTTACGGTTCGTGTAGGCTGTAACTTCTGCTTGGGCAAAATCAATTAATTCACCTTCATTTGTCTGGCGGGCAAGCTCCAGTTGTGAGGAACGTTTAACCTGCATGTCGATTGTTTCTTGCAGTTCTTTTTCAAGTTGTGCTTTAAGTTGTGCTTGGCGTTCGATCCATTTACC
>NZ_JBAVFI010000646.1:0-2617 GCF_049588175.1 Mesobacillus sp. | reverse complement strand
TACAGGGTCACGACAATCGGGAATCCTACGTCACTGATGAACGGAATCAGCTGTTCCATTTGCGTTTCCTCCTTTTGGGTTTATTTTACGAAAAAAGCCGGTCCCTGAAAGAAGACCGGCTGTCGTTCATTACACAAGTTCGTATTCTGCTACGTTGCGTTCGATGACGCGGGCACTGCCTACGGCAACAAGGGTACCGCTTGGAGTCTGGAATGCATTGGAAGCGATGATTTGCTCCATCGCAAGCTTTACTGATGCTGGATCAATCGGTTCCTTCGGGTTATCAACCGTCAGCTTGGTGTTTTTTCCAAGATCGGTTACAAACTGCAATTCTAGTGTTTTAGCCATGTTTTTCACCTCCTATTCTATTATTTAGTCGTAGAATTAGATGATTTCGAAGCTGTCGTTACGCTCAACAGAGTTAAGCAAGTTCGCGCTAAGTCCACCTAGCGCCTTCGCAGCCTGGTCCACCTGGTCTGCAGTAGCTTCTTTTCTCACATTGGAGTAAGTCTTGCCTTTGTAGATCGGTTCGCCCTTCTCATTCATTCCAGTTTCGAATGAAAGCCTGATTGATGAATCCTTCAACATTGCTAATGCCATCTTGTCTCACCTCCTTTCACCTTTTATATACAAAGTTGGAGGGGAAAAGGACAGGGTAGTTTGAGAAAAAACATGGAGACGCGTTTCATTCGACATCGGGGGCTAGCAGTGGTTCGAAATGGAAAAAAACACGCCGAATTTCCAGTTCGCCAAATTATTGATCAATATCGTCAATAAAGTTGTGAACTCCGCCAATAAAACTGTGAATTCCGCCAAATAAAAGGCTTTTCGCTATAAAATCATTCCGCATCTATAAAAATCCGATACAAGTTTGGTCACTTGTATGGATTTTTCCAATGAAATAGCTACTGTAAGGGATTTTTCCTCGAAAAGAATTAAAATGTTAAACAAACCTCCATGAAAACATGAGCACAGCTGTCATTTCACGAAAAAATGAAACATGAGAACCGGCTCCATGTTCAAGGCAGTCACCCAAAATCACACTTTCGAATAGGGTAATCAAAAAGAGGGTGTAGGCTATGGCATGTACTCGGCCGGTGGGCATTCATACGCTGCGAATCGGGAATGGTCCTGAGAGAGAGGTTTGTTATCCCCATGTTTACCAGATTCGGGATCGTCAATTTGAGCGGTACATGAATCGAAGCATTGTGAAGGAAACGCAGAATTTGATTAATACGCAAGCGGGGGATTCTCCATCGACGGTTGAGTGGATGAATGGTTCGTATGAAATCAAGAACAACCAGCGCGAGGTGCTAAGCCTGTCGCTGGCGAATAGTACGTATCATTATCATGCTGCCCATCCGATGACGTATATCAAGTCGCTGACGTTTGATTTAAAGGATGGTAAAAAGTGCAGCCTGAAGGACTTTTTCAAACCAGGAAGTGACTATATCGGCCGTATTTCTAAGCTGATTAAACTGCAAATCAAAGAGCGGGATATCTTTCTGATCAGTGAATTTACAGCAATCAAGCCGGACCAGGATTTCTATGTAGCCGACAAATCACTCATCATCTATTTCCAGCTGTATGATATCACCCCTTACGCATTCGGATTTCCGATGTTCCCAATCTCCGTTTATGCACTTCAGGACATAATCATAGAAGACGGCCCCCTTGGAAGGCTGGCTATAAATAATTAAAAACACGGGGACGGTTCTCGTGTTCCTAAGAGGAACATGAGAACCGTCCCCATGTTCCAAATTGGATGAGGAATTTTTATATGAAGTGGATGGTCTGTGTTTCTGATATAATCGTTATAATGATAAAAAAACATGTTTTTTTGCAAGAGGTGCATTATGAAGCTGGGGATCTTTTTAGTTATTCTTATTGTCGTGGCCTCCTTTGTTTTTACCTTGTTATTAGCAGGTAAAAGTGATGAAGGATATAGAAGCGCGACGGTGAAAAACACGACTAATCTTTCTGTTATTTATATTGTGGTTATTGTATTATCCTTTATTGCTGTCGGCGTTTACATTAAATGGTTTTCGTAGGTTAAAATAACAAATACCTATCGTCAATTTGGCGATAGGTTATTTTTATACAGACATGGAGTCTTCATAGTTTAAAAGTTTTTTTGTAAAGGGGATCATCATGGATTGGAAACCGAATCGAGAAGCTAAAATGGCCGTATACAAGCAGCTTGCTGAGTATATTGAAAATGGGATATCAGACGGAACGTTTCCGCTTGATAAACCTTTACCATCTGAAAGGAAATTGGCTAACGAACTTGGTTTAAATAGAAGTACTGTGGTTGCTGCATATGATGAACTTGAATCAAATGGATTGATTGAAAGGAAAAGAGGAAGCGGGACCTTAATAAGCAAGGACATATGGGGAATAACCAAGAGAAGAGTTCCCAGCTGGAATCGTTATATTGAAGCGGGCTCCTTCCTGCCTAATTTGCCAGTCACCCAAAGGATCCGAAGGGAAACGGAGGACCACAAACTCATTAACCTGTCTAGCGGGGAATTATCGGAGGATTTATTTCCTTTGAAGTCCTTTAGTCAAATCACATCTACGAGGACATTTATAGGAAGCCTTGGCTATGATCATCCTC
>NZ_JBAVFI010000645.1:0-6292 GCF_049588175.1 Mesobacillus sp. | reverse complement strand
GTATAGAACACGGCCAGCTGGGATGAAGTTCATCGATACAAGCTCCTGATAGAACTTTTCGAACCATTCTTGACGCTTCTCTTCTGTTTTTTCAACAGCTGCAAGCCCTGTCGCATTGCGCTTTGCGATTTGCTCGTAGAAGACTTCAAGTGGCTTTTCAATGACATCCAATGAACGTTTGATTACGCCTGTAGATGCTTCTTCTGGATCATCCAGCACTCCACGGAATTCTTCATCGACGAGAACCTTCGCAGTTTTGCTTTCCCAATCAATATCTAGTATGAATCCAAGCCCGCGTGCTGGGAACTTCGGATCCTCCTTGATGGTGAGGACAACAAAATCCCCGTTTGATAGAGTGATTTTTTCAGTGTCTTTAAAAGTATAGCGGTCCAGCATGACAAGTCGGGATACGCCTTTGTGGGTTAATTTCATTTCAGGTGTGATGGGATGAACCTGCTGGAATAAACCAATGTCCTTGTTCAAACTCTCAACATTCAGGCTCATTTTTTGTCCAATGGTAACAGACATTTCTACAACTCCTTCTAAGGTTTCAAATCATATCTGTATTGTTTTACTAGAAGTATGTAATTCTAGTTGCTTTCTTGAATTACCCTTACGTTATCATACTCAAACATCAAAAATCAATATATAGTGTATTTTAAATTTTCGACAACACTATATATGGTGTTTGAGTCAGAAGAAATATATTTTGTCAAAAACGAAATCTATCAAAAAAGCGAGAGAAAAAGAGAGAAAGATAGATATCAACCAGTAAACGATATAAAACAACAAATTTCGAGGGTTGCACTTTTGGAGCAGAAATCAATCCCTTGAAAATACTGGGTAAAAATAAAAAAAGCGGATTTCCGCTTTTTTATCTTTTAAAATTCCACTCATCCGATTGATATTTATTTTTCGCGAGAGTGTTTACATAATCTAACTCTTCTTCACTTAATGTGTAGGGCTCTAATTGAATCCCAAGTCCATCTTCAAATCCTGCTTTGAATGCTTCCTTTGCCTCGTTAATGGTAATTGTCCTGCTGCTGATCTCGTTAATCGCCACCGCTTTCGTCTTGAACGCCTTTTGCATTCTCTCTTTTACACGGTCATTCGGATATTTAAATAGACTGAATAGCTTATCCTCATCAAGATCTAGCAAGATAGATCCATGTTGAAGGATGACGCCCTTCTGCCTTGTCTGGGCGCTTCCGGCAACCTTACGTCCCTCAACAACAAGCTCATACCAGCTGGGAGCATCAAAGCAAACAGCTGAGCGGGGATTTTTTAGAGCATCCTTCTCAGCAGATGTCTTGGGTACAGCAAAATAAGCCTCCAATCCTAGCTTTTGAAAGCCTTGTAAAATACCTTCTGAAATAACCCGATAGGCTTCAGTCACTGTTTTAGGCATTTCAGGATGGTCTTCTGTAACGATTACACTATATGTAAGTTCGTGCTCATGCAGTACCCCCCTGCCACCTGTAGGTCTGCGTACGAATCCAAGTCCGTGCTGCTTAACTGCTTCCATATCAATCTCTTTTTCGATGTTTTGAAAATAACCAACAGATAGCGATGCTGGATTCCATCCATAAAAACGGATGACGGGAGGAATTGTTCCGGCACCATGCCAGTCCAACAATGCCTCATCAAGCGCCATATTAAATGACGGTGAATTGTCTCCAGAATCAATAAATCTCCATACTTCTCTTTCCATGCAATTACCCCATTTTCAAATATTTACGGTTAAGATTTTTTAAGTCTATCAAATTAATTTTCAAATGCAAAGCAGCTTGTTTTTCAAATCCCTTTAAGAAAATTGCTAATTTCCTTTGCTCTCAGGTCGGATGGCTTATATAATTATAAGTGGCTCAGCTAAGCTTGAAAGGAGAAATATGTTTTGGATACACTTATTTTTTTAATCGTCATCACAGTTGCGGTAGTCCTTTACTCTGTTTTCATGTATTTTTACCAGAAGAAAATCGTGAAGACATTGTCTGAGGAAGAATTTAAAAGCGGTTACCGCAAAGCTCAATTAATCGATGTCCGTGAACCAAATGAATTTTCTGGCGGACATATTCTTGGAGCAAGAAATATCCCTCTTACCCAAATGAAGACTCGCTTAAAAGAAATCAGGCCGGACAAGCCCGTTTATCTTTATTGCCAGAGCGGATCCCGCAGCGGCCGTGCTGCACAGATGCTTTACAAAAAAGGCTACAAGGATCTGCACCATTTAGAAGGCGGCTTCAAAAAATGGGGCGGCAAAGTCAAAGCGAAATAAGCTATATTCCCATAAAATAACCCCTCTGTTCATTTTGCAGAGGGGTTTAGCTTTTGTTCATTGAACAGTCACTACTTTATCTCATTTCTCTCTTAATATCCACTTTAGTTAACGAAACCGATCGCTTCGACACCTCTTCTATAAAAGCATCCACACAGCACGCAAAAAAGCTGCAGCAGTATATTAAAAGCCCTGCCTTCCTCGGCAGGGCTACAGCATCTTATGCTTTCTGATAACGTAAAATCGGCTTCCTGGCAGCAGTAGTTTCATCCATTCGGCCAACCACAGTAGAATGTGGTGCTTCCTGAACGATTTCTGGATTTTCCTCTGCTTCCTTGGCGATCTGGATCATCGCATCGATGAAGGCATCCAATGTTTCTTTAGATTCTGTTTCAGTTGGCTCGATCATGATCGCCTCTTCCACATTCAGTGGGAAGTAGATTGTTGGCGGATGATAGCCGAAATCGAGCAGTCGTTTTGCTATATCAAGCGTGCGGACGCCAAGCTTTTTCTGGCGCTTTCCGCTTAGGACGAATTCATGCTTGCAGTGCCTGTTAAATGGAAGATCATAATATTCTGCTAGTCTTCTCATCATATAGTTTGCATTTAAAACTGCATATTCAGTTACAGCCTTCAAGCCATCAGGACCCATTGTACGGATATATGTGTAGGCACGGACATTGATGCCAAAATTCCCGTAGTATGGCTTGACCCTGCCGATTGATTGCGGACGGTCATAATCAAATTTATATTGTCCATCCTGCTTCGTTATGATTGGCTTTGGCAGGAATGGAATTAAGTCAGCCTTTACGCCGACAGGGCCAGATCCAGGGCCACCGCCGCCATGAGGGCCAGTGAATGTCTTATGAAGATTCAAGTGAACAACGTCGAAGCCCATGTCGCCAGGACGTGCTTTTGACATTACAGCGTTGAGGTTCGCTCCGTCATAATAAAGCTTTCCGCCAGCACTGTGGACAATCTCAGCCATTTCAAGAATGTTCTCTTCAAAAAGTCCAAGCGTGTTTGGGTTCGTGAGCATTAATGCAGCTGTATCCTCACCGACAACCTTTCTTAGGTCCTCTAAATCAACTAAGCCGTTTTCGTCTGATTTTACAGTGATTGTCTCAAAACCAGCTACTGTTGCTGAAGCGGGATTCGTTCCGTGAGCAGAGTCAGGAACAATTACCTTAGTACGCTTGTCATCGCCATTTGCCTCATGATAAGCACGGATCATCATTAATCCTGTCCATTCGCCATGTGCACCAGCTGCCGGCTGAAGAGTTACTTCGTCCATTCCAGTGATCTCAATCAGATGCTGCTGAAGGTCGTACATCAGCTCAAGAGCACCCTGGACTGAACTTTCATCCTGCAGTGGATGCAAGTGTGCAAACCCATTGAAACGAGCAACATTTTCATTCATCTTAGGATTGTATTTCATAGTGCAAGAACCTAATGGATAGAAGCCTGAGTCCACACCGTGATTACGCTTTGACAGTGCAGTATAATGGCGCATGATATCAAGCTCTGATGCTTCCGGAAGTTCAGGCTCCTCTTCACGAAGGAATCCTTCAGGCAATAGCTCTGATAAATCTGCTTCGGGAACATCCATGTCCGGCAGGCTGTAGCCGACACGGTCAGGTGTGCTTAATTCAAAAATGAGTGGCTGATCTTCCTTATGCATTGATATCCCCCATTTCTTTTACAAACGTATCTATTTCTTCTTTTGTTCTAAGTTCAGTGACTGCCACCAGCATATGCTGTTCTAATTCAGGATAATCCCGGCCCAAGTCATAGCCGCCGATGATTCCTTTACTTAGCAGCTGCTGGTTGATTTCCTTAACTGGCTTATTCAGCTTCACAACGAATTCATTGAATGAAGGACCATCAAATGCGACTTCAAAACCTTTTTCTTTAAATGCTGTCTTCGCATAATGCGCCTTTTGAATATTGGATATCGCCATTTCACGAACACCTTTTTTGCCAAGTGCAGTCATTGCAACTGATGCAGCAAGAGCATTCAATGCCTGGTTAGAGCAAATATTGGAAGTCGCCTTATCACGTCGGATATGCTGTTCCCTCGCCTGAAGCGTCAATACGAACCCGCGGCGTCCCTGGTCATCCTTAGTTTGGCCGACTAGTCTTCCTGGAACCTTTCTTACAAGCTTACCAGTGACTGCAAAATATCCGCAGTGAGGCCCACCGAATGCTGTTGGAATTCCAAACGGCTGAGCATCTCCCGCCACGATATCAGCACCGAATTTCCCTGGAGGTGTCAATGCTCCTAGTGACAACGGATTGCTCGATACTACGAATAACGATTTATTATTGTGGGTAATTTCCTCAATCTCCTTCATTGGCTCAATGCGTCCAAAGAAGTTAGGATACTGGACAATAACCGCTGCAATATCTTCACTGGTCATATTGCCTAAAGCATCAAGATCGGTCACGCCATCCTTGTGAGGAATTTCTGCGACGTCGATGTATTGCCCTTTTGCATAAGCCTTAACAACGTCCTTATATTCCGGATGGACTGCGCTTGAAATTAATATTTTCTTGCGCTTTGTATGGCCTGCGCTAAGCATGGCCGCTTCCGCTAAAGCCGTACCGCCGTCATACATGGATGAGTTGGCCACTTCCATGCCTGTCAATTCACAGATCATCGTCTGGAATTCAAAGATAGCCTGAAGTTCACCCTGGGAAATTTCTGGCTGATAAGGTGTATAAGCAGTATAGAATTCTGAACGTGATAAAACATGATCGACGATAACAGGGATGTAATGGTCGTAAACACCTGCACCTATAAAAGAAGAATACATTTTCAAATCAGCATTTTTGGCAGCCATTTGCGCCAATTCTTTCATCAAAGCTGTTTCAGGCTTAGCTGGTTTAATATTGTATTCCCCGGCAAAACGGACTTTTTCAGGAATATCGCTGAATAATTCGTCAATTGATGAAACGCCGATGCTTTCCAACATAGCGTTTTTATCACTTTCAGTCAGCGGTAAATAGCGATGCTTCATATTTCTTTCCCCTCTCCGGTTTTTACTTTTTGTCTCTCTTATAAAAAGGTGTCGCTGAAACTGCAGCTTTTAAACGCTTGCCGCGGATTTCAACTTCCACTTCGTTTCCTAATTCTGTTTCTTTAGCATCAATCAGAACAAGCCCAATATTTTTCTTAAGGGTTGGAGACTGAGTACCCGTAGTCACCTCACCAATTTGAACATCACCTTTGTAAACTGGATATCCATGGCGCGGTATACCTCTGTCAATCATTTCAATTCCGACAAGCTTTCTAGGCAGCCCATTTTCTTTTAGCTGCTTAAGTGCTTCTTTACCGATAAAATCCGCTTCTTTATTCAACTTAACGGCAAACCCGATGCCTGCTTCAAGCGGACTGATTTCAGATGAAAGCTCCTGGCCGTATAATGCAAGGTTTGCTTCGAAACGAAGTGTATCTCTCGCTCCCAAGCCACACGGAATCACTCCTGCACATTTCCCTGTTTCAAGGATGTCCTTCCAGATGCTGATTACGTCTTCAGCTTTGCAATATATTTCGAAACCATCTTCCCCTGTATATCCTGTTCTTGAAACAAGTGCTTTCTTGCCGTTTAAATCAACTTCTTCACTAAACTTGAAAAAGCCAATTTGACTTAGATCGTGTTCATTCGCAAGTTTTTGAAGGACATTTTCAGCTGCCGGTCCTTGAAGAGCCAGCTGCGCCATGCCTTCTGAAAGATTATCAATTTCAACGTCAGCATCGAGATGGTCTTTCAGCCATGCAAAATCTTTTTCAATGTTCGATGCGTTAACAACTAATAAGTAGTGGTCCTCTTCTAGCTTATAAACTAGCAAGTCGTCGACAGTGCCGCCATTTTCATAGCACATGGCTGTGTATTGCGCACCGCCATTTTTAAGTTTTGAAACATCATTTGTCATCATTTTTTGTAAATATTTAAGACTATCTTTACCAGTTACTTCGATTTCACCCATATGTGAAACATCAAATAAACCAGCCGC
>NZ_JBAVFI010000644.1:0-9011 GCF_049588175.1 Mesobacillus sp. | reverse complement strand
CAAGAATAGCGGGAGGCGCACCGCTTATTTTCAATACAATTACGGTTTCTGATGGAATATCGATGGGTACTGATGGCATGCGATATTCACTTCCAAGCAGGGATTTGATCGCAGACTCGATCGAGACGGTTGTACAGGGTGAAAGTCTTGATGGCTTTGTTGCAATCGGGGGCTGTGACAAGAATATGCCAGGGTGCATGATGGCGATTGCCAGGATGGACCTGCCATCTATCTTCGTTTATGGCGGGACAATCAAACCGGGAAAACTGGATGGGAAAGATATTGATATCGTTTCTGCGTTTGAAGGAGTGGGTGAATACAACAAAGGTGCTATTGATGATGATCAGCTTCAAAAAATCGAATGCCAAGCATGTCCGGGTTCTGGTTCTTGCGGCGGAATGTACACAGCTAACACAATGGCGAGTGCCATTGAGGCCCTTGGAATGAGCTTGCCTGGCAGCTCCTCCAATCCCGCAGAAACAGAAGCCAAGCGTGATGATTGCTTCACTGCGGGTCAGGCCGTCTACCAATTGCTTGAGCAAGACATCCGTCCAAGACAGATTTTAACAAAGAAGGCGTTCGAAAACGCGATCACAGTTGTCATGGCACTCGGCGGATCCACTAATGCCATCCTCCATTTAATGGCAATTGCCCATTCAGCTGAGGTTGATCTTAAGCTCGAGGATTTCAATAGACTGCAGGAAAGAGTTCCGCATATTGCTGATTTAAAGCCGAGCGGTAAATATGTCATGCAGGATTTATTCGAAGCAGGCGGCGTCCCGGCAGTAATGAAGCTGTTATTAAAAGAAGGCTTGCTGCATGGCGACTGCCTAACCGTTACTGGAAAAACGCTCGAAGAAAACTTAAAGGAATTTCCTGATTTAAAACCAGGGCAGCAAGTAATTCACCCGGTAAGCGAGCCGCTAAGGAAAGACGGTCCATTAGTAGTTCTTAAAGGGAATCTTGCTCCTAATGGGGCAGTTGCCAAAGTCTCAGGCTTAAAGGTTAAGAGTATGACAGGACCTGCCAAAGTGTTTGATGATGAGGAATCTGCTTCAAAAGCAGTTATGGCAAACCAAATTGTCGCAGGTGATGTCCTGGTTATTCGGTATGAGGGCCCTAAAGGGGGACCAGGAATGCCAGAAATGCTCTCCCTGTCAGGGATCCTTGTTGGAAAAGGTCTTGGTGAAAGTGTAGCCCTACTGACAGATGGCAGATTTTCAGGAGGAAGCCATGGACTTGTTGTCGGCCACATTGCCCCAGAAGCACAAGTAGGAGGACCGATTGCCTTGATCAAAAATGGAGATCTAATCACCATAGATAGTGAGGAAAAGCTATTAACCGTTAATTTAAGTGATGCTGAGCTTGCGGCGCGGAAACAGATGTGGAACCCTCCATCATTGCCTTCAAGGGGCACTTTGGCAAAGTATGCAAGGCTTGTATCCTGTTCTTCAAAAGGCGCTGTTACCGATTCATTTGAGGAAACAGTGGCAGAACACCCTGTCCATTCTTGATGAAGTTCTTTTATTGCGTTGAACATTGATAATATAGTATGCTAAAACTGAATTATTGTTGGGAGGGATCCTTTAATGTCAATGGCATATGAAGAATATATGAGACAAATGGTAAAACCGATGCGTGAAGAGCTGACACGTGCGGGATTTCAAGAATTGCTGACAGCTGAGGAAGTGGAAAAATTCGTTGTGAACACAGAAGGAACTACGCTAGTCGTGGTTAACTCTGTATGCGGATGTGCAGCTGGCCTTGCTCGTCCTTCTGCTACACAGGCAATATTAAGAAGCGAAAAGAAGCCTGATCATCTTGTCACAGTGTTTGCAGGCCAGGATAAAGAAGCTACAGCTAAAATGCGTGAATATTTTATAGACATCGAGCCATCATCACCTTCAATGGCATTGTTAAAAGGGAAAGAAGTCGTGCATTTCATTCCACGCCATGATATCGAAGGCCAGCCAATGGAAGCAATTATGGATAACTTGATTTCTGCATTTGAAGCGAACTGCTAGAGTTTTCTGAAAGGATGTCATCTGACGTCCTTTTTCTTTTCGGCTGATTTTTTACGTCTTTGTAATATGATGCGAGGTGTTAAGTGTGTTTGTGACAACAGCGGGCAGGACGAACGAAGAAATGGCCGCACAAGCCCGGAGAATTGCTGGTGAATTAAATGCAGAATTTGTACCAAGAAAGAAAAGGTCGATCATTGCAATACAAGAAAGGATTTCTGATAATTGCCTTGTTGTTGGAAAGGATCGACTGGAACTTTACCCGTTTGGAGAAAAAGAGCCATTCTTTTTTCACCCGAATTCTGCCATGTTCCGGATTAAAAGGCTGATGAATGGTGAAAGTGACCCTCTCGTTGAGGGTGGGGAATTGGTATCAGGAATGAGCTTTCTCGACTGTACACTTGGTCTTGGGTCAGACAGCATTGTAGCCAGTTATGCAGTTGGAATGAGAGGTTTTGTAACGGGAGTAGAAGCCCGGCCAGAACTATCATATCTTGTTAAAACGGGCTTGAATAGCTGGGATTCCGGATACGAAGCTATTAATCAGGCGATGGCAAACATTAATGTTGTAAATGGATATTCTCTTGATTTTTTGAAAAAACAGGATGATGACAGCTTTGACTGTGTTTATTTTGATCCGATGTTTGATGAATCCATTCTTGAATCAGACGGAATAAGAGGATTAAGCCATTTTGCCGTTTATGAGGGTCTTTCCAAAGAGACGATGGACCATGCCCATCGTGTAGCGAAACAGCGAGTCATTCTAAAGGATCATTTTCGAAGCACAAGGTTTGATGAATTTGGCTTTAAAGTACACCGCCGGAAATCAGCTAAATTCCATTTTGGTGTTATCGAAAAAGAATGAGGGAAGTCCCTCATTCTTTTTTATGAACTTACTTACTTTATTAATCTGCGATTGACAAATACACAAAATAGGCAAGCATAAGGAAACTTATTGCAACAATACCCCACTCCATAGATTTAACCTCCTTCTAAGTAAACGAAAATACTGCCCTAATATTTCCTTTTAACCATTTTTGAAAAATTTGAAACCCTTTACCCAAATTTACGTATAAACAAGTTATAATAATGCTACAAATATTTTTTACTTTTTTCGGATCTTTTGTTATAAGAACATTAAATAGCAATAATTTAAAAAGAGCATTAATAGTTTAACTGATAATCAATTTTCTAATACATAAAGGAAGTGATCCACATGCCAGCATGGCTTCGCAAATCGCTAGTCGTCCTGATTTCCATCTTTACCTTTGGGGTGGTTTCTCCTGCACAGGCGAATGGATTCCTGACAACAACGACTGACCGGGCTGAAAAATCCGCATCTGCTGAAACTTCATATTATGAAACTCTGGAGTCTCCGCTCGATGAGGAGGCTGAAAGGGATAAATTTATAGGCAGGGCAATGAAGGAAGCTGAAATGCAATCGTTTCAGAAATTTGGCGAAAAGATCAGACCAGTAATTGAGGACGAGTTCCGGCAAACGATCCTGCCAAACATTGAAAAGGCGATTGAAATGGTAGCTGTCCAGTTTCCAGGAGAAAAATTAAATTCTCTTCGAATCACCGAGATGCCTGGCGGCGGGGAATCAGAGAAGATTTTTCACATCACTGATGAAAATGGCAAAGACATCATCCGTTTCCACGTAAGGCGAGACCAGCCGCCCAAAGAGGGCTTCTGGTTTAACTTTCATTATCATACTTATCATGATAGTTTCCAGACACATTACGAACTGGGCACTATTTTCTGGGCTAAAAACACACCGCCTAAATGGAAAAGTTGATATATTTGAATTTAAGAAGGATTTGTGAAAAAATATTTATAGTAAAATGAAACCTTTCTTATCATTAAAACGTAAAAAACTAACGAAATAAATTTTTGGAGGTAGAAAAAATGGCAATCAGTTTATCAAAAGGCCAGAAAGTAGATTTAACTAAAACAAACCCTGGTTTGACAAAGGTAGTAGTCGGCCTCGGATGGGATGTAAATAAATATGATGGCGGCAATGATTTTGACCTTGACACGTCCGTTTTTCTTTTGGGAGATAACGGCAAAGTAACTTCTGAAGCTGACTTCGTATTTTACAACAATACGACAGGCGGAAATGGTTCTGTGGTACATACAGGAGACAACCGTACCGGAGCTGGTGATGGGGACGATGAAACAATCACAGTTGATTTAGCTGCAGTCCCTGCAGAGGTAAAAAGGATTGCCTTTACAATCACGATCCATGATGGTGAAGCTCGCCGCCAGAACTTCGGTCAGGTGTCTAATTCATACGTAAGAATCTTGAACGCTGGCTCAAACGAAGAAATTATCCGTTATGATCTTGGTGAGGACTTCTCGATTGAGACAGCAATTGTTGTCGGTGAGCTATATCGCCATAACACCGAATGGAAATTCAGTGCAATCGGCAGCGGTTACCAAGGTGGATTGGCAGCACTTGCTACAGACTTTGGGCTGCAAGTAGGGTAAAATGATATAAGTGAGATTATGAAAGGCCCGGCCAATGCCGGGTCTTTCTATAGAGAATATATTCAACATAGTGGGAGGAACTACAAGAATGCCTGAAATATTACAAGGATTTATAGATACTTATGCCCAGTTTTTTGATTGGGATATGTGGGTTCGAGTTTTAACGGATCCGGTTAGCTGGGGATTGATTGGTACGCTTGTGATCCTGGAAGGTCTATTGTCGGCGGACAATGCGCTCGTTTTGGCTGTAATGGTTAAGCACTTACCGGAGAAACAGCGAAAGAAAGCATTGTTCTACGGTTTGCTTGGAGCCTATGCTTTCCGTTTTATCGCAATCGGCATTGGTGTTTATTTGATCGAATTCTGGTGGGTAAAAGTAATTGGAGCCGGCTATCTTGCCTGGCTGTCAATTAAATACTTCATGGATAAGAAAAAAGGCGAAGAGCCAGATATCGAAGAAGTCGAAGGTGTTAAGCAGGGCGGGCTGCTTATCCGTTTATTCGGCACATTCTGGGGTACGGTCGCTGCTGTTGAAGTAATGGATATTGCTTTCTCTGTAGACAGTGTTCTCGCCGCATTTGGTATCAGTCAGGAAGTTTGGGTGTTATTACTCGGCGGTATGCTTGGCGTATTGATGATGCGTGGAGTTGCCGGTATATTTCTGAAATTGATTGAACGCGTACCTGAGCTGGAAACGACTGCTTACATCTTAATCCTGATCATCGCTGCAAAAATGTTTGCTGGCGTTTTTGGATTCCATATTGATCACATTTACTTCTTCATCCTTTTGCTTGTAACATTTGGAGCAACATTCGTTGTCCACTATATGAATAAGAAAAAAGCTGAAGAAAATGAGCAGCAGAAAAACGTACAATAAAAAATATTACTTTTTAGGGAACTGACTTAGGTCTGCTCCCTTTCTTTTTATCTATAACGCCCAAAAAGGGGAATTTTTCTGTGAAATTATTTTCAAATTTATATGAAAAAGAACTGGAAAGTTTGTTTTTCATCAAACCAGCCAAATTTAATAAAGATACAGATCGAGAAGTTTTAGCATTTGCCCTTGGAGCGACTCTTTACATGCCTGCTACCAGAGAAAATATTCATCAGGAATTGCTGGTAAAGAAGCATGATGGTCTGGCATCGATGGTGATTTGTCTTGAAGATTCAATAGCCGACCATGAAGTGGGTAAAGCAGAATTGCAATTGGTTGCGGAATTGAAGCACCTAAATGAAGCGCTCGAAAAAGATTTTTTATCGAAAGATGAGCTGCCTTTAATTTTTGTCAGGATCCGCAGTCTGGAACAACTTCAACATATAGCAGTATTAGCAGGTGATGCATTTAAAGTGCTCACTGGAATCGTCATCCCTAAATTCGAACCTGCTTCAGGAAAGGGGATTCTAAAGTTCATTAACGACTTAAATACTAATGGGTCACCATTATATGCTATGCCGATCCTGGAAACAAAGAGAATCATAGAAAAAGAGACAAGGCTGGATGAATTGCTCGCCATCAAAGCTGTTGTGGACGACTACCGTGAGTTAATTTTGAATGTAAGGATTGGTGCCACGGATTTCAGCGGATTATATGGAATCAGAAGAAATGCCGACACGACAGTATGGGATATAGGAGTAATCCGTGATTGTATTTCTGATATCGTGAATGTATTCCTTCGTTATGACAGTCCATATGTTGTTTCAGGTCCAGTTTGGGAGTATTTCTCTTCCACACAAAGAATGTTAAAACCTCAGTTGAGGCAGACACCATTTAAAACTGCATTCGGGCAAGATGGGTTGAAATGGCGTGCAGAATTGATTGACCGGCATATGGATGGATTGATCCAAGAAATTTTGATGGATATAGCAAATGGTTTGACTGGGAAAACGATTATCCATCCAAGCCACATTAAAACAGTCCATGCATTGAATGCTGTCAGCTACGAAGAATATATTGACGCAAAAAATATTGTAGATGAAGCAGAGAACCACAATGGCGTAAGGAAAAGTGCCTTTGCCAATAAAATGAATGAAATAAAACCGCACTACTACTGGGCACAAAAGATTTTGCGGAAATCACAGGTATATGGGGTGCTTCAAGATGGAATCACAAACATCGATTTACTCAAACAAGAAATATGCATATCAAATTCTTGAGAACCTTTCGATTGAATTAGAAATTACCGAAAATCCGTATAGCTTCCCGTTAGAGGAACTATTTATCATGGCTGCACGGCGGAATAAAAAACGGTCCTTCTTGTTCGTGAGCAAAATCTTAGGAAAACATTTGCCGATTATCCCTTCTAAGGGTTTGCTAACTGGCTCGCTCCTGGCAGCCCAATATGCATTCAAGACGGCAGGTATGGAATTAGGCAAGGAATTCAACCTTCAGGCAAAATTCACTGAGGAGAATCCTAATGTGCCAGAAGCATTCATACCTTCGGAAATGTCACCTGTAATCATTGGATTTGCGGAAACAGCGACTGCCCTTGGACAAGCATTCTTTTCCGCATTCAAGAAGGCGGATTATTTTCACACAACCAGGGAGATGATCTCGAACGAAGATCCAGTTATAACGTTCGAAGAAGAGCATTCACACGCTACTTCCCACCGCTGCTATATTTCAACGAATCTATTGAATAACGGAAGGGAAATCGTCCTTGTAGATGATGAGATGTCCACCGGGAAGACGGCAATTAATATTATCCGATCTATCCAAGCGGAATTTCCGCGTGATATTTACTCAGTTGTTTCTATTCTTGACTGGCGTTCTGACGAAGATGTGCAGAAATTTAAAAAACTCGAAGATGAACTAGATATTAAGATCAACTGTGTAAGTCTATTAAGAGGGAAGTTTACCGTATCCGGTCATTCACCAGAATCGAAACCGTATACAGAAGAGCAAGCATTCGACTTACCCGAACCCAGGGTAAATAAGATTTACGTCGATCATATAAATCCCATACGAAGCTCCAGTTATTTCGGGGGCGAACTTAAAGAAATACCATATGCTGCTACCAGCGGAAGATTTGGAATGGATGAAATAGCAAGAGATTTACTTGATGTAATAATTCTGGATGTTGCAGCAAAGCTTTCCGCAATGTCACAAGGAAAAAGGGTATTGTGTGTAGGCACAGGAGAATTCATGTACATTCCGATGAAAACGGCGGCGCTGATGTGTGGGAATGTAAGCTACCAGTCTACTACCAGAAGCCCGATCCATATCGTGAACAAGGATGGCTATGGAGCTAGGTACGGAATGGCATTCCCCAATCCGGAAGATTTAGAGATTCAGCATTACTTGTATAATGTCGCTCCCTTCCAGTACGAAGAAGTTTTTATTTTCTTCGAAAGAGAGATTCCAGATGAATGGCTGGAACCTATGCTGAAGGAATTTCAAAAAACAGGCATCCAAACGATTAATCTCATATTTTTTCACAGCAGGAAGGTGAAAAAATAATGGATGATATTTTGTGCGGTTCCTATGAAAAAGAAGATGTCACCTTTCTTCTAAAGGACCTATCTGGCATTAACTTGGAAGGTTCCTCAGAGGTCAGAGAGAAACAAATTCAAGCAGGATGGCATTATAGTGAATCGCTTCCGATTGAAGAGAAGCCAGGCAATGAATATATGGACCTTTTCTGGAGCCTGCTTGAATCACACAAAGAGAAAGTTGCATTATATACCGGTATAGTGGCTGAGCAAATTTATCATACCAAAGGAAAGAATACGATTCTCGTATCATTGGCGCGTGCAGGCACTCCTGTGGGCGCATTGATAAAAAGGTATATTGAGGATAAATATGGAGTAATTCTCCCTCATTTCAGCATTTCAATCATCAGGGGCAAAGGAGTGGATGAAAATGCACTCCGCTATATCTTAGCGAAGCATCACGGTAAGGAAATCCAGTTTGTCGATGGGTGGACGGGCAAAGGGGCTATTTCACGTGAACTGCAAAAATCTTGTAAGGAATTTCATGATAAGTACGGGGTTGTTCTTGACGACAATATCGCTGTTCTTGCAGATCCGGGATGCTGCTCGACCATTTACGGGACAAGAGAGGATTTCCTCCTGCCCAGCGCTTGCCTGAATTCCACTGTCTCAGGCCTGATCAGCAGGACAGTCCTGAATGAGGATTTCATAAATCCTGACGATTTTCATGGAGCAAAATACTATAAAGAATTTGAAGATATTGATGTTTCAAAGGATTTTCTTAAAGCAATCAATCAAGAGTTTCCCTCGATATTCCTTCTTGCTGAAGAAGGGGCATCCAGGACAGTGGAGAATCGGAAAAAGGCGGATTTTACAGGGCTAGAGATTGTTAATAAGATAGCTTATGAGTATGGGATTGAAAATATTAACCTAATCAAGCCTGGTGTTGGGGAAACGACAAGAGTGCTTTTGAGAAGGGTTCCCTGGAAAATTCTCATCAAGGATTTTCACAGTCCGGATATCAAACATATTTTATTACTTGCAAAACAGAAAGAGGTCGAGCTCGTGCAC
>NZ_JBAVFI010000643.1:0-3804 GCF_049588175.1 Mesobacillus sp. | reverse complement strand
CCATACCTCTCCACAGGAGGTGTGGTTTTTATTTTCATAAAAAAAATTCTGAAACCCCTTTCAAAAAAATACATTTTTATAGTAGTATTGAATTTAATTAGGACACGCAGATTTCAGGTCATCAGATGACCTGTTAATCTATGTGTATATCATTCGTTAGGAAAGAGGTTGAACAATGAAGGTAACTCTTTTTGCAACTTGTTTGGTCGACATGTTCCAGAGCAGTGCGGGAAAAGCAACAGTTGAACTGCTTGAGAAGCTTGGATGTGAAATCGAATTTCCAGAATCCCAGGTTTGCTGCGGACAGCCAGCCTATAACAGCGGTTATGTTAAAGAAGCGAAAGAAGCAATGAAATCGATGATTGATACATTTATAGATGCGGAATATGTTGTATCTCCTTCTGGCTCATGTATCACTATGTTCCATGAATACCCACATGTATTCAAGGGAGATCCTGTTTGGGAGCCAAAGGCTAAGAAGCTTGCGGCTAAATCATTTGAATTAACTCAGTTTATTGTGGATGTATTAAAAATTGAAGATGTTGGCGCCCGTTTCGAAGGCAAAGTTACATACCATACATCCTGCCATATGACAAGATTGTTAGGTGTCAAAAAGGCTCCTATGATTCTATTAAGCAACGTAAAGGGCCTTGAGTTCACAGAGCTTCCTGGCAAGGAGCAATGCTGCGGTTTCGGTGGTACATTCTCTGTTAAGATGGCACAGATTTCTGAACAGATGGTCGATGAAAAGGTTATGCATGTAGAAGAAACGGGTGCCGAGTATTTAATCGGAGCGGACGCTGGCTGCCTAATGAATATCGGTGGCAGGATCGAAAGGCAAGGAAAGCCTATTAAAGTGCTCCATATTGCAGAAGTTTTAAACAGCCGTTAATCACACTAATATAATAAAAAACTATTTTTCCTGATGAAAAAGGAGGGAATTTTTCTCATGGCAATGAAGATTGGAACTGATAATTTTAAAGAACGTGTCGACAATGGCATTAATGATACTTTCATGCGCGGTGCGGTTGCTGGAGCCCAGAACAGCATGGGCGTCCGCAGGCAGAATGCGACTGAGGAACTGGGAAACTGGGAAGAATGGCGCAGTCATGGTGAAGAAATCCGTCAGCACGTCCTTGAAAATTTGGATTATTATCTGGAGCAGCTTAGTGAAAATGTAGCCAAACGCGGAGGGCATGTCTTCTTTGCTAAAACTGCAGAGCAGGCAAATGAGTATATAAAAGGCGTAGTTGCCAAAAAGAATGCCAAAAAAGTCGTTAAAGCCAAATCAATGGTGACAGAAGAAATCAGTCTTAACGCAGCGCTTGAAGAGGCTGGCTGCACTGTCGTTGAAACGGACCTTGGAGAATACATCCTCCAGGTGGACGATCATGATCCGCCGTCACACATTGTTGTTCCTGCCTTGCATAAAAACAAGGAGCAGATCAGGGACGTTTTTACAAAGAAGCTAGGTTATCAAAAAACGGAGAAGCCGGAAGAACTAGCCTGGCATGCACGCGAAATGCTGCGCCAGGAATATTTGACAGCAGACATCGGCATCACAGGCTGTAATTTCGCGGTTGCTGAAACAGGCTCCTTCAGCCTTGTGACGAACGAAGGCAACGCCGATCTGGTTACCTCCCTCCCAAAAACCCAGATTACGGTAATGGGAATGGAGCGTCTCGTACCAACATTTGAAGAGATGGAAGTCCTCGTCAGCCTGCTGACTAGAAGTGCCGTCGGCCAGAAGCTTACAAGCTATATCACTGTCCTGACAGGTCCGCGTGAAGAACATGACGTTGATGGACCAGAAGAATTCCATCTTGTCATCGTTGATAATGGCCGGTCAAAAATTCTTGGCGGTGAATTCCAGTCTGTGCTTCAATGTATCCGTTGTGCAGCCTGTATCAATGTTTGCCCTGTCTATCGTCATGTAGGCGGCCACTCATATGGATCTATTTATTCAGGACCAATCGGTGCAGTATTGTCGCCTTTGCTTGGCGGATACGACGAGTACAAGGAGCTTCCATATGCTTCTACCCTTTGCGGAGCATGTACAGATGTATGCCCTGTAAAAATACCGCTGCATGAGCTTTTGCATAAACATCGACAGGTAATAGTTGAGCAGGAAGGCAAAGCCCCAATTTCCGAAAAACTCGCTATGAAGGCATTTGGACTTGGAGCTGCTTCCCCAATGCTTTACAAGCTCGGCTCCAAGGTTGCTCCTGCAGCCATGAATCCGTTCACTGTCGGTGATAAAATATCAAAAGGTCCTGGCCCGCTAAAAGCCTGGACAGAAATTAGGGAGTTCCCTGCTCCTAACAAAGAAAGATTCAGAGACTGGTTCAAAAACCGGGAAAAAGGAGGCAAAGAATCATGACAGGAACGATCCAGAACCGCGAAGCCTTTTTAGATCAAATCGCAAGCTCACTTGGAAGAGGCCGATTGTCCAGCGGCGTTAAGGTACCTGCCTGGAAACATCGCCCCCAGGACCAGGTTTTAAAAGGAGCCACTCCTGATGAATTGATTGAGGTATTAAAAACTCAATGCCTTAAAATTCATACAAGCCTTGTCATGACTGATTCGAAAAATTTACCTGAAACGTTGAATGAGGTTGTGTCAAACTATGGAGGCGGCCCAGTCGTTTCCTGGAAGGATGACCGTTTTTCAAAATGGGGACTAAATTCTCTGATGAAAAATGAATGGCCAGCAAATAACATTGAAGTGTATGAGTGGGACCATACTAAAGGTGAAGAAAATATCCGCCAGGCAGAAAAAGCGAATGTCGGCATCACAATCAGTGAAATGACCCTCGCCGAATCTGGCACGGTTGTATTATTCAGCGATAAAGATAAAGGCCGGACAGTCAGCTTCCTTCCAGCCACATATATCGCACTTATTCCTAAGAGCACCATCGTACCACGGATTACCCAGGCAGCGCTCAAATTACGCGAATTGCATCACTCTGGCAAACAGGTTGCTTCATGCATTAACTTTATAACCGGCCCAAGCAATTCAGCTGACATTGAGCTGAACCTGGTTGTCGGCGTGCATGGACCAGTGAAGGCAACCTATATCGTGATTGATGACCTGTAAGACTTTTTAAACGCTTCAAAGCCCTATGAATTTTACTAATAAAGGCATTGATAACACTTAAATCACACACATTGATGCCCTTTATATAAAACTTATACCATAACCCAACCTTTTATAAAATATGAGCCGGCTTCCTTCAATGGATGCCGGCTCATTTTATTATTGAATTGTATAGCCGCCGTCAATGACCGCCGCCTGCCCTGTAATTCCTTTAGCTGCATCACTGGCGAGAAATAGCACATAATTAGCGATTTCCTCAACAGCCAGAAGCCGTTTTTGGGGAACGAGAGGAAAGATCACTTCCTCGAGAACCTTTTCAAGCGGGACATTTCGGGTCTCGGCAAGGCTTGATAACTGATTGCGCACAAGAGGGGTATCCACATATCCTGGACATACCGCATTTACAGTAATGCCATGCTGCGCCGTTTCAAGTGCGGCAACCTTCGTCAGCCCAATGACGCCATGCTTAGCACTATTGTATGCTGCTTTACCAGCAAAACCGACGAGCCCATTGATTGAAGCCATATTGATGACGCGTCCAAAGCCCTGTTTTTTCATCACAGGCAAAGCGTATTTCAATCCTACAAAAGGTGCTGTAAGCATGACTTTTATCAGCAATTCGAATTTTTCCGTTGGGAAGTCCTCGATCATCGAAACATATTGCAATCCAGCATTATTGATGAGGACATCGACCCGACCATACTGCTC
>NZ_JBAVFI010000642.1:0-2912 GCF_049588175.1 Mesobacillus sp. | reverse complement strand
ATATTTTTTACTGGGAACATTAACATCTATGTTTCTGGGTATTTTATTTGGAATCCTTTTAAGAGAAGTACTTAATTAGTAATAAATTGAAGGCAGTCAGATTGCTATGCCATTTAGATTCTAATGGGTAAATGGTATATGTGGATTGAAAAATGGAGTGATTAACGATGAATCTTGTTCTCTTCAACAAAGATATACGGATGTTTGATCATCAGCCATTTGCCGAAGCAGCCAAAATCGGGGAGGTTTTGCCTTTATACGTGGTTGAACCTTCAGTCTGGAGTGAAACTGGACTTTCTGCCCGCCATTTTCAATTTGTCCTAGAAAGCCTGGAAGAGTTGAATTTGCAAATCCAGGAAAGAGGAGGGCAGTTATTTTTTGCAATTGGTGAAATAGAGGCTGTGTTATCGGAACTGCTGAACGAATATGAATCGCTCACATTATATGTCCATAAAGAAACAATATTAAAACGCAGCATCAGACAATGGGTAGATGAAAATAGCCAGAAAATGTTTACTTATGGCCCGGAATTTGAAAATGTTTCAGAGAAGGGATTTAAAAGCCGATGGGCTGCCAGTCTTAAGGAACCAGTCATCGATCCTCCAAAAAGGATACAGATACCAGCAAATATACCTGAGCTTCTATTTACTGATTTTAAAAAGTTCCGAAACTTTAAGGTAAAGGGCAGTAATATACGTTTTGGTCAACAAGGCGGAGAAATAAAAGCATTAGAAACGCTGGAATCATTTCTGGAAAACAGATTCGCGAATTATATCATCAATCACGACAAACCTCTGCCATCATCCTTATCATCCAGCAGGCTCTCGGCTTATGTAACTTGGGGTAATATTTCAGAACGAGTGATTTTTCAAAAGACATATGAACGCCTGCAAAAATGCAATGGTGAAGAAAGGACCCAGCTTGAAGAGTTCTTGTCTAAGCTATGTGCCCGAGCAAAAATTTGCCGTTTTGCCAATGAATATCAAGTCAATGCTGAAATGGGTGCTATCAGGAAAACGTGGAATGAAGAATGGTATCAGCTTTGGGCAGATGGAAATACAGGAATACCAATAATTGATGCAGCGATGAGGAGTCTCCATAAAACCGGCTGGCTAAATTTCAATTTAAGGGGAATGGTCATTTCTTTTATCTGCAATACACTGCTGCTGGACTGCCGAAAACCTTCATTAGCCCTGGCTGAGTTGTTTTTAGATTACGAGCCAGCTATTCACAACTATTATGTAAAAAAGCAGGCTGGTTTGATTGGGCAGAAAAAAGTAAAATGGATTAATCCAACCAAAATCGGAAAACAACACGATCCGGACGGGGCATTCATTCGAAGATATGTTCCTGAATTAAGCGAGGTACCTGCTGAATTCATTCATGAACCATGGCTATACCCGGGCTTTTACAAGCTAGGGTATCAAACACCAATGGTGGATGCAGTAAAAATGAACAAGCTTGCCAAGCTCCAGTTCGAGAAGGATAAAAACAATGAAAATGCCGTCTTGTCACCAAAAAAGGCTGGAGAAACAGAACAGCTTTCCTTTGATTTATAATTACAATTTATAAAATTCTATGATGCTTTAAAAAACCCTTCTATGAAACAGATCTATTATCAATCAACGTAAATGACAATTCAATAAGACGTCTTTGCTTCTTCGATTTCTGTCATGCTCATCCTGAAGTAGGTAAATGACACCCCGATGAGTGTGATCAGTCCGCCGAGCAGCGTCGTCATTGTCGGTGCTTCACCCAGCCATACCCAAGCAATGATGAAAGAAGCAGCAGGCGTTAAATACAATGAGCTTGCTGCTTCGGAAGCTCCTGATTTAGCTGTAATGTAAGCTAAAGCAAAATATGCGATGACTGTTGGGAATAATCCAAGGTATATGGCGCTTGCCGTTGCCCCGGCAGGAGCCTCTGCCAGCTGTGCTCTCAAACCTGGTGCGTAAACGAGCATGAGAAGAGTCGCAGCCCAAATAGTATAGGCTGTGAAAGGCAGCGCCCCATATTTATTTAAGAACTTTTTTTGGAAAACAAAATAAAGTGATTCGGATAGAGATGCTATCAATATCAAAATGACACCGAAACCGAGTTCAATTCCCCCGCCTGAGCCCAGAGAAATAAGGAGGATTCCGGCAATGCAGATGAAAGCCCCTAGCCAATACCTCTTTCCGGCTCGCTCCTTTAAAAAAATCCTTCCTAATAAACCAATAAAGACTGGAGATGTAGAAATGAGCAGGCTGGCAGCTCCTGCACTGACTGACTGTTCACCAATATTAAGAGCAGTCTGATAGACCGCAAATCCAAGGAATCCAAATAAAAAAATAACAGGCCAATCTTTTAGTTCTGGAAATTTCATCTTTGTTTTCCCGGCATAAATCACAAGTGCGATGGAACCAACCAGAAGCCTTAGCAACGATAAATGTTCAGGTGAATAGCCTTCTAGACCATGCCGTATTCCGGCGAATGCTGACCCCCATAAGATTATAATCAGTGCATGTGCAGCCAGGATTTTTATGTTCAAGCGACTTCACCTCTAAAAAAACCAACCAATTTAAACCTGTATCAGTTTATTTCTTTCAAATATAAACGGGCATTGGAAAAATGTATCCATCCAATCAGAATATTTCAAAACCAACCAATTTTTATAATGAACGGAGCCCTTACATGAAAGCACCAAAATATCAAATGATTATCAACTATATAAAAGTTCAAATAATAAATGGAACTTGGCCAGTTGGCAGCAAGCTTCCCAGCCAGCGCGAACTTGCCAAGCAATTCGGGGTAAACAGAAGCACGGTGGTTACGGCGCTTGATGAACTTGCTGCAGAAGGTTTGGTTGAGGGCAAGCTGGGGATGGGAACGATTGTCGTAAACAATACCTGGACACTGATGCGTTCAAATAC
>NZ_JBAVFI010000641.1:0-2329 GCF_049588175.1 Mesobacillus sp. | reverse complement strand
CCATACCTCTTCGATTCCAGATTGAGTGATGACGGTTTCATTAACCTTTAAGTAAATTTCACCATGTGAACATAAATCCTCTCTTGGCGAGCCAATCCAATGCTGATTAACCATTTTTAATTCGAATTGCTGACCTATAGCTACCCTGCCTTTTCTTTATAAAGAAATTCACATTTATTTTTTAACCTCATAATGCAGCTCCGCAAATTGATTAAACTGCTTCATCCCTTTCAGTGAAAATTCCAGGTCAAAATCAAACTCTTTAAATAAACAAATGCCTTTTCCGATTAAAACTGGTGCTACTGTCATAATCAGTTCATCTACTAGTTTTTCTTTTAAAAACGAATGGATTAACTCTCCACCACCGACAAGCCAGATTCGTTTTCCTTCTTCCCTTTTCAGCGTATTTGTAAAATCAACGACATTTCCGCTGATGAATTTTACGAACTCAGTATTTTCATGCGCTGTCCTTGAGAATACGTAACATTCTTTGTTCTTGTAGGGAAAATCACCATTTTCATGTTCCATCACCCAGTCGTAGGTCCGTTTTCCAATTAAAATCGTATCGACTGTTTCGTAAAAGAGGGAATAGCCATTATCCCCTTCGCCCTCAACCTTGAAAAGCCAATCTAAAGAGTCATCCTCCCGGGCGATGTATCCATCTAAGCTTGTGGCAATGTATATCGCTAAATTGCGTTCATTGTTCATCGGTTACCACCCTTATTAACTATATTAGTCATTATGTAAACTTAATTATCTCCTGAATTTTGCCGGATTTTCAATGCGTATCGAACGAACTTCTCCACAGTTTAAACAAAAAGTATAAATCTTATTTGACCCTATTGAAAATTTTTTATCCAATGGTCTGATGGCCATAAAGTCCGTTCCTTCTGCAAAATCAGTTCCATCGCACTTTACACATTTCATTTCGTTCATCTGCCTCATCCTCTCTAAAATTCCTTATAAGGTTATTAACGAATGAACTGGAAAAAGGTTTCATTTATTAACCAGTACTGGCCTGTCCAGAAAATTTTTTATATTTTCCTAAATAACCCTTTTAATTGGTGTAATTTTACACTATATTAGTTATTAGGTAAATAAACAAGTGGAGTTTACATTAACTTGAAGGAGGTTTTTACATGAAAAATAATAAGCATCTTTTGTTTGGTCTCGCGGTTACAGCTCTGATGCTTGTCGCGAGTATAAGTTATCTTTTATTAAGTGACCGAGAAAGCTATAAATATTACACTGGGCTCGGTAGCGGTCTTGCTATTTCAGATGATGATCAGCGTCTGGCTTTTTCCTATTACCAGGACGGCCGCGAAGCGATCTATATTGCAGAGTCCGATGGTAAGAACCCTAAAAAAGTTACTCATCCAACAGCCAATCAGCATCGTGACCCTGAATTTTCACCAGATGGCAGCAAGCTTCTATATTTATCAAGAAATGCCGAAAAGATTCAATCACTATTTATCGCCAACCAGGATGGCGTTAATCCCAAGAAACTATCTAGTGATGTCTTGCATGTTTCTGAAGCCATTTTTTCAAAGGATGGAAATCAAATTTATTTTTCCGGTATGCCAGCTAAGGACTTTAAAGAATGGGAAAATAGTACAGACGTAGGATTTGATTTATTTTCAGTCGATCTCGACGGTAAGAACCTGAAACAGTTAACGGATGATCATCGACTATCGATGGAGAGCATGACCCTTTCTTCTGATGGCCTAGACATTCTCTTTAAGGATTATACAGACCTTTACATGTACAACATCGAAAAAGAAGAAGTTTCCTTTTCGAAGTTTACAAAGATGATGCCGTCAGAGCCATTTAATCTTACGCTTTCCCCAGAGAGAAACGCAGTTGCCTATACAGCAGTCTCCAAGGAATCCACAAACTCCTCTTTATTTGAGTATGAGTTGTTTCTTAAGAATTTAGAAAATGGCGAAAGTACACGATTGACTAACCTGAAGAAGGCTGTTGTTTCTCCAGTATTTTTTCACTCGGTTGATAAAATTCTCTTTCTCGAACATACAAATTGGCCACAAGACCCAAATAGGTTCAAGCTGATGTCAGTCAATCTCAATTCTAAAAAAACGTCTGAGATTTCGCTTGATCTTCCGGTTTCCAAAGCGAGCAGTGTCATGATGCAGACAGTAGATTATACAATCAACAGTTGGACCATTGGTTTCCTTTTTACCATCCTGCTCTTCCTTTTAACATTATATATGGAGCCTAAGAAGGTATTTTTACCATCATTCATCAGCCTGGCAATTGCTGTTCTTTCAATTGCTGCCAGCTTTATTGTGGCAGCTATGGTAGATCCTTGGAT
>NZ_JBAVFI010000640.1:0-8020 GCF_049588175.1 Mesobacillus sp. | reverse complement strand
AGCTGGACAGGTGAGACCCCGCAGGAGCGAAGCGACGAGGAGGCTCAGCGCCAGCCCCGCGGAAAGCGAAGCGCCTGGAACGAAAATCAAAAGCCTTGTTAACAGAGCAAATATAAAAAAGAACTCGTTTAAAGGAGATTCCATGAAAAAAACAGTCAAACTCTACTCCCGCCCACGCTGCCACCTGTGCGAGACAGCGCGTGAAATCCTTGAAGACTTGCAGAACCAATGGGATTTTACAATAGAAGAAATCAATATTGACCTGGATGATGAGCTGGTCGAAAAGTACGGAATCATGATTCCTGTCGTGGAATTGGACGGGGAAGAGCTTCAATATGGCATTGTGAACAAAAAATTCATAAGTGAAGCGTTTACAAGAAAAAACCTTGAGTTTATTAGTTGAATTGAGTTTTCACTCCTGTTAGAATGAAATCTGTAGCAGGGGTGATTTTTTTTACCGCGAGTGGGACATAATATGTCTTGGCGGGACATTTTGTGACCAACAGTAAAAAAGGAGAATATCATTATGCACGATTCGCTCATTGATATTCAAAAAAGAATATTGCCCGATTTAATGCAAGTTATGCAAAAACGATACCTCATCCTGCAGTACATAAACGTGATGCAGCCAGTAGGCAGGAGAAACCTTTCCGTCAGCTTGAACCTGACAGAGCGGGTTTTGCGTTCTGAGGTGGAATTTTTGAAGGACCAGAATCTGATCTCGATGTCGGTTCAGGGAATGACACTGACGAACGAGGGAAAAGATATACTGGAAAGTCTTGATAGTGTAATGCGCGATATTATGGGTATTAACTCATTAGAGCGCCAGCTTAAGGAGCGCATGGGTATCAGGAAAGTGATTGTTGTCCCTGGGGACAGTGACCGCTCACCATGGGTGAAGAGCGAGCTTGGCCGCGCGACAGCCGATAGCATGAAAGATCTTCTGCAGAGCAACAATATCATTGCTGTGACAGGTGGATCGACGATGGCGGCTGTGGCGGATATGCTGACACCAGACTTTGGCGAAAAAGATTTGCTGTTTGTACCGGCAAGAGGCGGAATTGGTGAGGATGTCAAGAACCAGGCAAACACGATTTGCGCAATCATGGCAGATAACACGAATTCGCGTCATCGGGTATTTTATGTTCCCGACCAGGTCAGCAGCGAGATTTACGAATCCTTCATTAAAGAACCACTGATTTACGAGGTATGGAATTTAGTTAAATCCGCTAGCATGGTTTTACACGGTATTGGAGACGCTATTACAATGGCGGAACGTCGTAATACCAGCCCTGAGGATTTGCAGAACATCCTCAAAGGCAAAGCAGTCGGCGAGGCTTTCGGCTATTATTTTAACGAAGCAGGGGAAATCGTTCACAAAGTGCTGACGATCGGTCTTCAGCTCAATGACCTCGCGAATATAGGCGATGTTATCGCGGTTGCCGGCGGTGAATCAAAGGCAAAGGCGATCAGAGCTTATATGAAACAGGCACCTTCCTCAACGATCCTCATTACGGATGAGGGAGCCGCCAAAAAATTGTTACAAGGGTATCACCCTTAATATAAAAACAACACCTTTAAGGAATCAAAGGAGGAAATACACATGGCAGTAAAAGTTGGTATTAACGGATTTGGAAGAATTGGACGCGTAGTTTTCCGCGCAGCATTGAACAACCCTAACGTAGAAGTAGTGGCAGTTAACGATTTAACAGATGCAAACATGCTTGCTCATCTTTTAAAATATGATACTGTGCACGGAACTTTAAATAAAGAAATCACGGTTGACGGTGACTACCTTGTAGTTGACGGACACAAAGTAAAAGTTCTTGCTGAAAGAGATCCAGCACAACTTGGCTGGGGCGACCTTGGCGTAGAAGTAGTTGTAGAATCAACTGGACGTTTCACTAAGCGTGCTGACGCTGCGAAACACCTTGAAGCAGGCGCTAAGAAAGTTATCATTTCTGCACCAGCATCTGACGAAGATATCACAATCGTTATGGGTGTTAACGACGACAAGTACGATGCAGCTAACCACCACGTAATCTCTAATGCATCTTGTACGACAAACTGCTTGGCTCCATTTGCAAAAGTATTGAACGACAACTTCGGCATCAAGCGCGGTATGATGACAACAGTTCACTCTTACACAAATGACCAGCAAATCCTTGACCTTCCGCACAAAGACTACCGTCGTGCACGTGCAGCTGCGGAAAACATCATTCCGACAACAACTGGTGCTGCAAAAGCAGTTTCTCTAGTATTGCCTGAACTTAAAGGCAAATTGAACGGTGGAGCTATGCGTGTTCCAACTCCAAACGTTTCATTAGTTGACCTTGTTGCTGAGCTTGACAAAGACGTAACAGTTGAAGAAATCAACGCAGCATTCAAGAAAGCTTCTGAAGGCGAACTTAAAGGAATCCTTGGCTACAGCGAAGAGCCGCTTGTATCAAGCGACTACAACGGCAATGCATATTCTTCTACAATTGATGCACTTTCAACAATGGTTATGGAAGGCAGCATGGTAAAAGTAATCTCTTGGTATGACAACGAGTCTGGTTACTCTAACCGTGTAGTTGACCTAGTTGATTTCATCGCTAAAAAAGGTCTGTAAGCTATCATTGGATAAACCATCCATTAACGACTATAATGTAGTGGGATGAATTGGGGAGCGGGGAAAAGTCCCTCTCCCCTTTTTCTGCTTAAAAGCGCTCTGGCGCCATTTTAAAGGAGGTCTCTAGCCTTGAATAAAAAGACAGTTAAAGATGTGGATGTAAAAGGAAAACGAGTTTTTTGCCGCGTTGATTTTAACGTGCCAATGAAGGATGGACAGGTTACGGACGATACAAGGATCCGTGCAGCCCTTCCAACAATCCAGTATCTAGTTGAGCAGGGAGCGAAAGTCCTTCTTGCAAGCCACCTTGGCCGTCCAAAAGGGCAGGCTGTTGAAGAATTGCGTTTGACTCCAGTGGCAAAGCGTTTGTCTGAGCTGCTTGGAAAGGATGTAAAGAAAACAGATGAAGCTCATGGCGAGTCTGTAAAATCTGAAATCGACAGCATGAACGAAGGCGATGTCCTGCTTCTTGAGAATGTCCGCTTCTATCCAGGCGAAGAGAAGAATGATCCTGAACTTGCAAAAGCATTTGCTGAACTGGCAGATGTGTATGTGAACGATGCATTCGGAGCTGCACACCGTGCGCATGCTTCAACAGAAGGCATTGCCAAGCACCTTCCGGCAGTATCAGGCTTCCTGATGGAAAAAGAGCTTGAGGTACTTGGAAAAGCTTTATCAAATCCTGAGCGTCCGTTTACAGCAATCATCGGCGGAGCGAAGGTTAAAGATAAAATCGGTGTCATTGATAACCTATTAGAAAAAGTAGATAACCTGATCATCGGCGGCGGACTAGCTTATACATTCGTAAAAGCACAGGGCCACGAAGTAGGCAAATCTCTTTTAGAAGAAGATAAAATTGAATTGGCTAAGAGCTTCATGGAAAAAGCAAAAGCAAAGGGCGTTAACTTCTACATGCCAGTAGATGTAATCGTTGCGGATGATTTTTCTGCGGATGCAAATTCAAAGGTCGTTGCGATTGAAGAAATTCCTGCAGATTGGGAAGCTCTTGATATCGGACCTAAAACAGCTGAAACTTACCGCGATGTGATTCAAAAATCGAAATTGGTCATCTGGAACGGACCAATGGGCGTATTTGAAATCGACAAATTCGCTGAAGGAACAAAAGCTGTAGCACAAGCATTAGCCGATGCAAGCGATACATATTCTGTCATCGGCGGAGGCGACTCTGCAGCAGCTGTTGAAAAATTCAATCTAGCTGACAAAATGAGCCACATCTCAACGGGCGGCGGTGCTTCCCTTGAGTTCATGGAAGGAAAAGAACTTCCAGGCGTTGTGGCATTGAACGATAAGTAAGCTTTGATTCAACAAGTTGACAGCATGGCGGCAGCTTGAGGGTGCGGATCCTGCGGCTGCTCCTGCTCGGCTTTTAACAAAGCTATTATGATAAAAATAGTGCAAATAACCAGCCCAACATCCAGTGGCGAATTTTAAAATAGTTTGAACTTTTATTTTTAGAAGATAATCATTTTGCTTAACACAGCAGGAAACTCGAAAGGAAGTGTCAGCATGCGAAAACCTATTATTGCAGGTAACTGGAAAATGCATAAAACGCTGCCTGAAGCTAAGAAATTCATTGAAGAAGTAAGCGGACTTGTCCCTTCAAAGGACAAGGTTGAATCCGTTGTTTGCGCGCCAGCATTGTTTCTTGGACAATTGGTCGAGCTAACAAAAGAATCAGATCTTGAAATTGGTGCACAAAACATGCACTTCGAAGAAAGCGGTGCTTTTACAGGCGAAATCAGCCCTAACGCACTACAAGACATCGGTGCAAAATATGTAGTAATCGGACACTCTGAACGCCGTGAGATGTTCAATGAAACAGATGAAAGTGTTAATAAAAAGACATTAACTGCATTCAAATACAATCTGACTCCAATCGTTTGCTGCGGTGAAACGCTTGAACAGCGTGAAAATGGAGAAACAAATGAATTTGTTGGCGGCCAGATCAAAGCAGCTCTTAACGGGCTTTCAGATGAGCAAGTAAAGCAAACGGTTATTGCTTACGAGCCGATCTGGGCAATTGGAACAGGTAAATCTTCTACTGCAGAAGATGCTAACGAAACTTGTTCTCACATCCGCAAGGTAATTGCAGAGCAGTTTTCTCCAGAAGTGGCTGAAGCAGTTCGCATTCAGTACGGCGGAAGCGTAAAACCAGGAAACATCCAGGAATATATGTCCCAGCCTGATATTGACGGCGCTTTAGTCGGCGGTGCAAGCTTAGAGACAGATTCCTTCGTGCAATTATTGGAGGCAGGTACTCATGAGTAAACAGTCACCAACAGCTTTAATCATTCTGGACGGCTTCGCATTGCGCGGCGAACGGATGGGAAACGCCGTTGCCCAGGCAAAAAAGCCGAATTTTGACCGCTATTGGAACAATTACCCGCATGCACAATTGATTGCAAGCGGTGAAGCGGTGGGCCTTCCAGTGGGTCAAATGGGAAACTCTGAGGTTGGACACCTGAACATCGGTGCTGGGCGCATTGTTTACCAGAGCCTAACTCGCGTGAATATTTCGATCCGTGAAGGCGAATTTGAAAAGAATGATACATTCCTTGCGGCGATCAAGCATGCGAAGGAAAAAGGCACAGCACTACACTTGATGGGACTGCTTTCAGATGGAGGCGTGCACAGCCATATTGAGCATATGTTTGCTCTCTTGAAGCTTGCGGCAAGTGAGGGCCTTACAAAGGTTTATTTACATGGCTTCCTTGACGGTCGCGATGTTGGACCGCAAACGGCGCCAGGCTATATCAAACGAACATTAGAAAAAATGAGTGAAATCGGAGTCGGTGAATTTGCGACGATTTCTGGGCGATACTATTCAATGGACCGTGACAAGCGCTGGGAGCGTGTAGAGAAATCCTACCGTTCAATGGTGTACGGCGACGGACCTACGTATTCAAACCCAATGGAGCTCATTGAAGATAACTACAACAATGGAATCTTCGATGAATTCGTTGTTCCATCTGTCCTTGTAAAGCCAGATGGTTCACCTGTTGCGACTGTCAAGAATGACGATGCTGTGATTTTCTACAACTTCCGTCCTGACCGCGCAATCCAGATTTCAAATACTTTTACAAATAAAGACTTCCGTTCATTCGACCGCGGAGAAGGCCATCCAGAGAACCTTCACTTTGTATGCTTGACGCATTTCAGCGAAACGGTTGATGGTTATGTTGCATTTGAACCGACAAACCTGGATAATACAATCGGTGAAGTAATTTCACAGGCAGGCATGACACAGCTGCGTATCGCTGAAACGGAAAAGTATCCACACGTAACGTTCTTCATGAGCGGCGGTCGTGAGAGCGAGTTTCCTGGAGAAACAAGATTATTAATAAATTCTCCAAAGGTTGCTACCTATGACCTTCAGCCGGAAATGAGCGCTTATGAATTGACGGACGCTTTATTAAAAGAAATTGAAGCCGATAAGTTCGATGCGATTCTTTTAAACTTTGCAAATCCAGACATGGTTGGACACTCAGGCATGCTTGAGCCAACGATCAAGGCTGTTGAAACAGTTGACGAATGCCTCGGACGCATTGTTGACCTGATTGTCTCTAAAGGCGGTACAGCGATCATTACGGCGGATCACGGCAATGCTGATGAAGTTGTGACACTTGAAGGCTCACCAATGACAGCACATACAACAAACCCAGTGCCTGTTATCGTGACGAAGGCAGGCGTTGAACTCCGTGAAGACGGAATACTCGGCGACCTTGCACCAACTATGCTTGAACTTTTAAAACTTGAACAGCCAGCAGAAATGACTGGAACATCAATAATTAAAAAATAACCCAAGAATAAGGAGAGATTACTTATGCCATTTATTACAGACGTATACGCTCGTGAAGTATTGGATTCCCGCGGTAACCCAACAGTTGAGGTAGAAATTTTCACAGAATCAGGCGCTTTCGGACGCGCGCTAGTTCCAAGTGGAGCTTCAACAGGTGAATACGAGGCAGTTGAGCTTCGTGACGGCGACAAGAGCCGCTACCTTGGCAAAGGTGTTTTAAAAGCAGTTGAAAACGTGAACGAAATCATCGCTCCATTCTTGATTGGCGAAGAGTTCAACGTTCTTGACCAGGTTGGCATCGACCATGCGCTAATCGAGTTAGACGGTACTGAAAACAAAGGTAAATTAGGCGCTAACGCTATTCTTGGTGTTTCTATGGCTGTTGCACACGCTGCTGCAGACTACCTTGACATTCCTTTATACCAATACCTTGGCGGATTCAACGCGAAGCAGCTTCCAGTTCCAATGATGAACATCGTTAACGGCGGAGAGCACGCTGACAACAACGTTGACATCCAGGAATTCATGGTTATGCCTGTCGGCGCTGAAAACTTCCGTGAAGCACTTCGTATGGGTGCTGAAATCTTCCACAGCCTGAAGTCTGTTCTTAAAGAAAAAGGCTTGAACACAGCTGTAGGTGACGAAGGTGGATTCGCTCCAAACCTAGGATCTAACGAAGAAGCTCTTCAAACAATCGTTACAGCAATCGAAAAAGCAGGCTACAAGCCAGGCGAGCAAGTCATGCTAGCTATGGATGCTGCATCTTCTGAGTTCTACAACAAAGAAGACGGCAAGTACCATCTTTCTGGTGAAGGCGTTGTTAAAACTTCTGCTGAAATGGTTGACTGGTATGAAGAAATGTCTTCTAAATACCCAATCATCTCTATCGAAGACGGTTTGGATGAAAACGACTGGGAAGGCCACAAGCTATTGACTGAGCGCCTTGGCGGAAAAGTTCAGCTTGTTGGTGATGACCTGTTCGTTACAAACACTAAAAAGCTTTCACAAGGTATTGAGCAAGGCGTTGGCAACTCAATCCTAATCAAAGTTAACCAAATCGGTACTTTGACTGAAACTTTCGACGCAATCGAAATGGCTAAGCGTGCAGGTTATACAGCTGTAATCTCTCACCGTTCTGGTGAAACAGAAGATGCAACAATCGCTGATATCGCTGTTGCAACAAACGCTGGCCAAATCAAGACTGGTGCACCATCACGTACAGACCGCGTAGCGAAGTACAACCAACTTCTCCGCATTGAAGACCAGCTTGGTGAAACAGCTCGCTTCAACGGAATCAAATCTTTCTACAACCTTAAGAAGTAATTCTTTTTGGTAAAATAAAACGCCGACAGCATGACGATGCTGCCGGCGTTTTTTATTGGAGAAGGCGGAGTGTTTTTTCTAACTGTGGTAAATCATCGAAGGGTAGAATTGGTTGGCATAAAGGCGAAATAAACGTCATTGGTGCTCTGATTCTCCTAATAATTGGATTTTCAGGTTACCAATCGTGGTCATTGGAGCCCTGCTTCTCCTAACAATTGGATTTTTAGGTACCCAATCGTGGTCATTGGAGCCCTGTTTCTCCTAAC
>NZ_JBAVFI010000639.1:0-7692 GCF_049588175.1 Mesobacillus sp. | reverse complement strand
CCCGTTATAAATTAAAAGAAACGCTGGAACGCATCATAAACGAAGGATCTGGCGGATTAATTGCAATCATTTTATAATTGGACTCCTCCTTGGAGTCTTTTTGTATTTATTGGCCTTGTTAATGCTCTTTGTTGAATTTCAGGCGTAAGACACCTCAAAAATGCCAGTGCATTTCCTTTGTGCTACGTTGATTCAATCAAGCTTAATAAATGTCCGGATGGATGAGCGGATTAGGTGATTTCGCGGAAAGAGGGCCTAAAGGGGACTTGGATCGGTTCATTTTAAGCCTGTTTATTGGAAAGGAAGTGCTTGGAGCGAAAATCATCCCTTAATCTTGATAATGCCTAAAATTTGGCAATATTAAATTGTTAAATCATCGAAATTCCTTAGATTCCAAATGTGCTTAAGCTCAAAGAGGACGGTACTTGAAGACTAAATGGCGACAATTTTTACAAAAGCAGAATAAATGTTTGAAATTCTTCCGCTGGGGTAATTAAAAAAGGGTTAACATATTACAATTATGTTTCAAAGAAGAAAAGATTCCCATTATTTCTTGAAATTATCTTGATAAGAAGAAAACATTGTGATAATCTTTTAACAGAATTAGCGTTGTGGCTTTAAAACCCTTATATAATAAGGATTTAAGGCAATTTGATTTCATTTACACGGTTTTTTACGACCTGTGCGAATAAAATCCACAAGCAACGTATAGAATTCATTTGTTTTGTTTAGAAATGTAGTAACAATGCTTTATTTCTGAGCAATGGGATATCTTTGGGAGGAGGTGAATGGCATGAACAAAACAGAACTTATCAATGCAGTTGCAGAAGCTGGTGAGCTTTCTAAAAAGGATGCAACAAAAGCAGTTGACGCTGTTTTTGATTCAATCTTAAATGCATTAAAAGATGGGGACAAAGTACAATTAATCGGTTTTGGTAACTTCGAAGTGCGTGAGCGCGCTGCCCGTAAAGGCCGCAACCCACAAACTGGCGACGAAATCGAAATCTCTGCAAGCAAGGTGCCTGCTTTCAAACCTGGCAAAGCACTTAAAGATGCAGTGAAATAATTACATACGACGCACTGAGCGTATGCTTAAGCAAAAGGCCGCGACCTGTTCGCGGCCTTTTTTGTATGCCACCCAAAGGGAAAGTTTTTGCTTGCACTGAAATGGTTATGCTAAGATGAAAATATTATAATCAAATAGCTTAAATAATATGTACGATTATAATCAGATTTATGGAACATAGGAGGAAATGCAGATGTCGAACGTCAATCGTGCCCAGATTGAAGAAGCGGTACGTTTAATATTAGATGCAGTAGGCGAGGATCCAAACCGTGAAGGATTACTTGATACACCAAAACGTGTAGCCAAAATGTATGAGGAAGTTTTCTCAGGCTTGAACCAGGATCCGAAGGAATACTTCGAAACAATTTTTGGTGAGGATCATGAGGAACTAGTATTGGTCAAGGATATTCCATTCTACTCAATGTGTGAACATCATTTGGTCCCGTTCTTTGGAAAGGCACATGTTGCATACATTCCGAGAGGCGGAAAGGTTACAGGCCTTAGCAAGCTTGCAAGGGCGGTTGAAGCAGTAGCGAAAAGACCGCAGCTTCAAGAGAGGATTACGTCCACAATTGCAAATTCGATTATGGAAAAGCTTGACCCTCATGGAGTGATGGTTGTTGTCGAAGCGGAACATATGTGTATGACAATGAGAGGAGTCAAGAAGCCGGGCTCGAAAACGGTAACTTCTGCTGTACGCGGTACTTTGGCTGAAGATGTAAATGCTCGTGCAGAGATCCTGTCATTGATTAAAGGTTAAAATGGTAATCAAGGCTAAAAGCAATTCTTTTAGCCTTTAGATGCTTTATTTTTCCTGTAAGGGGGATAATAATGGATAAGAAACCAAGTGTAAACACGGATTACGTTGTAATAAAGGCTATTGAAGATGGAGTGAATGTGATTGGGCTTACAAGAGGGACGGATACTCGTTTTCATCATTCTGAAAAGCTTGATAAAGGCGAGGTCATGATCGCACAGTTTACAGAACATACATCTGCTATCAAAATCAGGGGTCATGCCAAGATCGTGACACCGTTTGGAGAAATTGAAAGCGAAAAGAGATAAAATAGTCTACCTTTAACTATTTTGTTACAAAATACGCTCTTTTTAAGGTAACTGGCTTTTAATTTATATTATCACGTTCATCTTACTATCATTTATGATATAATTGTCACTGCCTTGGAATGTTCGGTACAACTGCAAACTAGTTATATAGGCGCTTTTTTTATGTCTGTTTAATATTGTTCGACAATTTCTGCCCGCCGGCAATCCAATTTAAATAAGGGGAACAAGGGTGATATATTTGCTAGACTTACAATCCAAATTAGACGGCATCAGAGATCTTCTTCTCGAAAAACTTTCGCATCCTTATTTACTGGATCATGTAGAATCTCCATATATAGATGATGATAAGATCTTGCTGCTTATTTCATTACTTGATCAGTACGGAGTAAAGCAGGAACAAATAGAGAATTATACTGTGACCGCAATGCTCCTGCAAATTGCCCTTGATACCCATGAGCATGTCCAGAACTCACAATCAGGTGAAGAAGACAATAGCCATAAAAACCGCCAATTAACAGTGCTTGCAGGTATTTATTTTAGTGGCCTGTATTATAAACTTCTTGCAGAAACAGATGACATTGAAATGATCAAGCAATTGGCAGCAGGTGTAAAGGAAATTAATGAGCATAAGATATCTGTTTATCAAAAAGAAGCCGAAGCCATTGATAAATTGATGTACAGTGTAAAATTGATTGAATCTACACTGCTTGGGAAAATCGCTGAACACTTCCATGCTCCAGAATGGCATGATCTAACTGCAAACTGGCTATTTGTAAAAAGATTGATTGCAGAAGAAAAGAAGTTCCTCCAATCAGGCAGATCGCTGGTTTTTGATGTCTTGAAGAAAATCGCATTGCCTAAAGTAGACCAAAGCTCTACGGAACTATCTTCTGAACAGCAAAAGTACTTATTATCAATTTGTACTCGTTATATTGAATTTTCATTGACGATGATAGATACATCTTTAAACAGGCTTCCTGGAATGAACAGCCTGCTTGCTGACCGGTTAAAGCTGATCGCTGGCCAGCACCAGTCCATGTCAAAAAAATTCGCGGAAGAAGGGTAAAAGAAATGCAGCAATCGAAAGAAGAACGAGTTCATGGTGTCTTCGAAAAAATCTATGAAAATTATGATCAAATGAATTCCGTCATCAGCTTTCAGCAGCATATTAAATGGCGCAATGACACCATGAAGAAAATGAATGTACCCAAAGGCGCTAAAGCCCTGGATGTCTGCTGCGGAACAGCTGATTGGACGATTGCACTAGCAGAAGCAACTGGCCAGGAAGGCAGCGTTGTCGGGCTTGATTTCAGTAAAAATATGCTGAAGATTGGCGAAGAAAAATTGATTGATCGTAAACTTGATCAAGCGACCCTCATTCATGGCAACGCGATGGAGCTGCCATTTGAAGATAATAGTTTTGATTATGTGACGATTGGTTTCGGATTGAGGAATGTTCCCGACTATAACCAAGTATTGCGTGAAATGCATAGAGTCCTGAAGCCTGGCGGGATGGCCGTTTGCCTTGAAACTTCCCAGCCTACAATGCCTGGTTTCAAAGAGGTGTATCGCCTTTACTTTAGATTTATCATGCCTTTGTTTGGCAAACTATTCGCTAAGAGCTATCAAGAATATTCCTGGCTTCAGGAATCAGCAAAGGATTTTCCAGGCATGAAAGAACTTGCTAGGATGTTCTCTGATGCAGGATTTGTGAATGTAGAATATAAACCATATAGTGGCGGTGTGGCCGCTGTTCATATAGGCCGAAAACAATAATAGACGATCTTGGCTGCCCTTTTCTTATTCGCTCGGCAAGGAAGGACAGCCTGTTTTTAATTAGGCTTTTTTCGATGATTGCGCATTCTCGCACTGCCAGGCATTGAAAAAAGCCTGCAGACCGGTTTATCATGTATCATATGTCATGGTTTACTAAGTTTGTAGCGATACGAGTAATTTATGTTTTATACATAGCTATGGGAGTTTGTTTATAGTTGATAAATAACGACCCACTAGCATAAAAAATCCCTCCTACCTGGCAGACTTTATGGTTGTGTAAGCCGACTGGCTGCTGACGCACTAGAGCCGGGACAGGATGCAAAAGCTGGGTGGATATTATGAAAATGAAACTGTTGTATACATATTTAAATTCGGACTTAACATTGATTGAGAAAGCGCTGGAAGATACCATTCAGGCAGAATCTCAACTGCTCAGGCAGGCAAGTCTGCATTTGCTTAAGGCAGGAGGTAAACGGATCCGTCCTGTATTCGTGCTGCTTGGCGGCAAATTTGGCAACTATGATATAAATGTGATCAAGAATGTCGCAGTTTCACTTGAACTGATTCACATGGCTTCCCTTGTACACGATGATGTCATTGATGACGCTGAATTGCGCAGGGGCCAGCCAACCATCAAAGCAAAATGGGATAATAGGATTGCCATGTACACTGGAGATTATATTTTTGCTAGGGCTCTAGAGCTTATGACAAAAATCGAAAATCCGCTCGCCCACCAAATACTTTCTGATACGATCGTCGAATTAAGTGTAGGGGAGATCGAGCAAATAAAAGATAAATATAATTTTGAACAAAATCTGCGCAACTACCTGCTCAGAATAAAAAGGAAGACAGCACTTCTTATCGCTGCCAGCTGCCAGCTTGGCGCAGTTGTTTCAGGAGTTCCGGAAAAAGACCACCGCAAATTATATCGCTTTGGTTATTATGTCGGTATGTCTTTTCAAATTACCGATGACGTCCTGGATTTTACGGGTACTGAAAAAGAGCTTGGAAAACCAGCTGGGGGGGATTTGCTGCAAGGTAACATCACACTGCCAGTCTTGTATGCGATGGAGGATGAACAAATCCGTACGAAGATTATGTCAGTCCATGAAAATATGGATAGGCAGGAGCTTGATGAAATCCTGAAAATGATTCAGGGATCCGGTGCGATTGAAAAATCACTTAACCTAAGCGACCGCTATCTGGATAAGGCGCTGGCGATTCTCGGTGAACTCCCGCCAAACAAGGCCAAAAAATCATTGCAGGATATTGCGAAATTTATTGGTAAACGCAAGTATTAGCAAGTTGCGAATTTTTCAAAAAAATGATACTATTTTCAAGGGTTGCTTTTGTAAGCGGTTCACATACATAGATGAATTAGGAGTGGAACTCATGGAAAAGACGTATTTGATGGTCAAGCCTGACGGTGTACAGCGTAACCTGATTGGTGAAGTTGTTGCTCGTTTTGAAAAGAAAGGCTTCCAGCTAGTTGGCGCAAAACTATTGAACATCCCAAGAGAACTTGCTGAAGAGCATTATGGCGAACACAAAGAGCGTCCATTCTTCGGCGAATTAGTAGATTTCATTACTTCAGGCCCTGTATTTGCAATGGTATGGCAAGGTGAAAATGTTATTGCAACTGCACGCCAGATGATGGGTGCTACAAACCCTAAGGACGCAGCTCCTGGAACAATCCGCGGAGAGTTCGGCGTTACAGTTGGAAAGAATGTAATTCACGGTTCAGATTCAGCTGAGAGCGCTGAGCGTGAAATCGGATTATTCTTCAAACAAGAAGAATTAGCTGAGTACAGCAAATTAATCAACGAGTGGGTTTACTAAAACCACCAGGGCACTTGTAAACACAAGTGTCCTTTTTATTTTCGGCCCTTTTTCTTATAGATTGTTATTGGAGGTGGCTTACCGGCTACCCCGCGGAAAGCGAGCAACCTTTCGTTCCATTCAACACTACTCTAACAGCAACAATAATTACAAAAACAGCCATGGAAAATAAATGTCTCTCTAAGTGACTTTAATCAGCTATAATGAGAATATCAATCTTTTTTAGTTATTTACGAAGGGGTACAATGATGCCGCGTGATTATGAAAATTTCATCACAAAAGTCTACCAAAAAACAGGTATAAACCTGGCACTGTACAAAGAAGCGCAAATGAAGAGGAGATTAACTTCTCTGTATCAGAAAAAGGGCTTTGCTTCTTTTAATGAATTTTTTCAGGCTTTAAACAATGATCAGGAACTTATGAATGAGTTTCTAGACAGGATGACCATTAACGTTTCAGAGTTCTATCGAAACGGGAAAAGATGGGAAGTCTTAGATAAGATTATCCTGCCAGGACTAATCAGCGATAATTCAAATCCTAAAATCTGGAGTGCTGCCTGTTCAACAGGAGAAGAGCCGTACACTTTGGCTATGGTCCTTTCTAAACATGTACCTTTATCGAGATTGCAAATCCTTGCGACGGATATCGATGATAATGTATTGGCAAAAGCGAAGCTTGGAATATACTCAGAGCGCTCGTTGAACGAGGTGCCAAAAGAGATTGTAAAAAAGTATTTTAACCCAGAGGGTTCATATTTTAAAGTGTCGGATGAGATCAAAAAAACGGTAACCTTTAAAAAACAAAATCTTTTGGCTGATCCTTTCGTGGGAACATTTGATTTGATCGTCTGCCGAAACGTCCTTATTTACTTTACTGAGGAAGCAAAGGAAGAACTCTATCAAAAATTCAGCGCTGCGCTAAAGCCCGGAGGAATACTCTTTGTGGGCAGTACAGAACAGATATTTAACCCGAATACATACGGATTCGAAACTGCAGAAACCTTTTTTTACAGAAAGAAATAGCAAGGAGAGCCGGTAATCCGTGCTCTCTTTTGTATTTTCAGCGTTATTTTTAAAAATTGAGGTGGACTTTTTGCGAGTCTTTACCCTTCATGATAAAATGGCTTCATTCCAAAAACAGTACGATAAAAATTTCGAAATAATTAATTTATTGCTATTTTTCTTTTGAACGGTATGATATATTAAAACAAATCCTTTAGCGAGTTGAAGGGGGAAAGCGTATGAGATATTTAACAGCGGGAGAATCACATGGACCGCAGCTTACAACCATTATAGAAGGAATGCCAGCAGGTATGCCGCTGATAGCTGAAGATATAAATGAGGAGCTTTCACGCAGACAAAAGGGTCATGGGCGCGGCAGAAGGATGCAAATAGAAAAAGATACTGTGCAGATTACCTCTGGGGTAAGACATGGACTGACACTTGGGTCTCCGATTGCACTAGTTGTTGAGAATAATGATTGGAAGCACTGGACAGGAATAATGGGCCAGGAACCACTAGATGAACATTCTCCTGAGGAGGTCAAGAGGAAGATTTCCAGACCACGTCCCGGGCATGCAGATTTAAATGGGGCATTGAAATACGGTCATCGTGACATGAGAAATGTCCTTGAACGGTCGTCCGCCAGAGAAACGACAGTGAGAGTAGCTGCTGGTGCTGCTGCTAAAAAATTATTAACTTTACTTGGTATTGAGCTAGTTGCCCATGTGGTCGAAATAGGTGGGATAAAAGCAAGGAATCAGGATTTTTCATCCCTTTCACAATTGAAGGAAGTGACAGAAGAATCCCCGGTGCGCTGTTTTGATTCTGAAGCCAGCCTGAAGATGATGGAGGCGATTGATGATGCTAAGAAAAATGGAGATTCGATTGGCGGTGTCGTAGAAGTAATCGCGGAAGGAATGCCAGCAGGCGTTGGCAGCTACGTCC